>NZ_JASKYT010000637.1:0-2253 GCF_041028275.1 Streptomyces sp. PU-14G | reverse complement strand
TCCCGGGGGCGCCGGCCCTCTTCGCGCCCGTGCCCTCGCCCCGTAGTCCGCCCGAGGTCCCGCCCTTGCCCGCACCGCGCGCCCCATGAGGAGGCCCGGCACCGGGCCCCCCGAGCGGGGCCCCGGCCTTGTCCGCGCCGCGTGGCCGGCCGAGGGGGCCTGCCCTCCCCGCGTCGCGTGGTCCGTCGGAGGCGCTGGTCCGCTCCGGACGGTGCGGGTTGCGCGGGCGGTCGGCGCCGTCCGCGTGGCGAGGGCCGCCCGCCCTCTCGGTGCCAGGACTCCCGGGGGCGCCGGCCCTCTTCGCGCCCGTGCCCTCCCCCCGGCCTTCCTCCCGGCCGCCGCAGTCGTCTTCGTGGCCGTCGCCCCGACCACCGCAGTCGTCTTCTTGGCCTTCCCCGCGGCCGTCTCCCCGGCCGTCGCCGCAGGCATCACGCGTGCTGCCCGCACGCGTGTCGTGGCGCCCACGCTGTTCGGGGACCTGGTGTGCAGCCGACTGCTGCGGCGGGACCTGCCGGTCGAGGTCAGAGGCGGAGACCGTCTCCTCCGCCGGTTCGCCCCGGCCTCCAGGTCCCCGCTGATGCACCGGACCCTCCGGTGCATCCGGCTCCTCAGCTCCCTCCGGCTCGCCCTGCTCGTCACCAGCCATAGCCGTGGCTTCCGTGCGCACCCTGCCTGCGGAACATCGCGTCAGCGTGGCACAGCGGTGTCGGCCGGGAAGCCGACAAGCTGACGAATCACCCCGCCTGGTGGCCTCTCGCACGTGTGCTCGACGACGGACCCGCTCGAGTCGGCAGCCCCGCCCGAGTCCGCAAACTCGCCCGAGTCGGCAAACCCCTCCGGGTCGGCAAACCCGTCCGGGTCGGCGGCGCGGTGCGCCGCCGCTCTCACGTGCCGCCCCGCTCGGGGCGTGCCGCTCGGGGCGTGCCGCTCAGTGCGTGCCGCGTGAGCGCAGTCCTTCGAGCAGGATGTCGAGGAGCCGGGTGGAGGCCGCTGCCTGGTGGGCGGCGTCGGGCAGCGAGGGCGCGGCCGTCGCTATCACCAGCAGTACGTCGCCCACCGTCACATCCGGCCGGAGCTCGCCGGCCTCCCGGGCTCGCTCCACCAACTGGCCGACGACCTGGAGAAGCTCGATGGCGCCCGGGTCTTTCTCCAGCCCCTCGTACCCTCTCTCCTGTCCGGAGGCGGGGACGGAGGCGGGGGTGGTGCGCTCCACCAGCCGCAGGTCCGGCGGTGTGCTTCCGTCGAGTCGTGCGCCTGCGCCCTCGGCGAACTCGGCCTGGGCCGGCGGTCGCTGCGGTGGCACGCGGGGTGAGCTGTCCGTCGCCCAGCCGTCGGCGCGCAGTATCCGTGGCGGCAGCAGCCGTCCGGCACCGGAGGCGACGGAGGTGCGCAGGAAACGGGAGAGCGCCGACCAGGGCTCGTCCTCCTGGCCCAGCGCGGACCGCGCCTGTTCCGTCAACCGGGCCGTCTCCTCCTCGGCGATCCGGTTCACCAGAACGTCCTTGCTGGGGAATCGGCGGTAGACCGTTCCCACCCCGACCCGGGCTCGGCGGGCGACGTCCTCCATCGGTGCGCCGTAACCCAGCTCTCCGAAGACCTCGCGGGCCGCGCGCAGCACGTGTTCGAGGTTGCGCTGGGCGTCCACGCGCAGCGGGGCCGTGCGTGGAGCGGCGGCTGCTGGGGCAACGCCTGAGGAGCCCGCGGCGTTGGCGTCCGTACTGATCGGGCCCTCCGGCACGGCGGATACGGCCGCCGCGGTGGCATGAGACCCGTGCATACCCTGAATGTGCATCTTTGTTCCCCCGGTAAATCCCTGTCTCCCCCCGGAGACCCCCGCGTTCGCGGGGACGGGCTGCGACACATCGGTCCACACGTCGCACCCGCTCTGGGATACGAACATAGTTGAGCCCAGGTCGTGAGAGAAGAGGGCGTCTCCGCGCGGCCTTTCGCCCCTCTCGGCCACGACCGCTTTCCTGCCCCGCATGCCGACCCGCGCGCCCCCTCCTCTTCCTCGGTGACCTGCGTGAACGGAATCCTTCGTCAGATCGGGACATCGGTGAGCGCCCGGCGCACGGCAGTCATACGAATCGTGTGGCCTGTGGACAAACGAGGGACTGAGGGTGCGTCATGGACGCGTGACGAAGGCCACGAAGGAATCTGCGGACCCCACACGCATCCTCGTCGTCGGCGGCGGTTACGTCGGCATGTACACGGCGCTGCGCCTCCAGCAGAAGCTGAAGCAGCGACTCAGCG
>NZ_JASKYT010000636.1:0-2754 GCF_041028275.1 Streptomyces sp. PU-14G | reverse complement strand
CCGCCGCACCCACCCGCACCCCCGGAGTGAGCACCGCGTCAGGCCAGCCGCCGTCCAGCGCCAGCGCCCGGCGGTAGAGCTCGTCGTGCACCGCCGCCAACGTCTCCACATCCACCGCCTTGTGCAACTGCCACTGCCGCGGCAACAGCCCCTCCCGCACCCGCTCCGACAAACCGTGGAAATAGCGCGTGTAATCCGGGGTGAAATGCTCCAGACCCAGCTTGCTGTACTCCATCGGCGCGAAACCCGCACTGCGCGTCACCCAGTGCAAACCCTCACGCCCCACCGGACGCCGCCGCAGCAGATCCAAGAACACCTCGGCACCCGACTGGCCCGAACCCACCACCGTCACATGCCCCGCCGCGACCAACTCCTCCCGGCGCGCCAGATACTCCGCCGAGTGGTACACCGGCACCCCGGCATCCTCGGCCAACGGCCGCAACCCCTCCGGCACATACGGAGCCGTACCGATGCCCAGCACCAGATTCCGCGCGAACGACCTGCCCAGCGCCGCCACTTCACCGCCGGCGTCCACCTGCGTGAAATCGACCTCGAACAGCCCCCGCCCCGCATCCCAGCGCACCGCGTCCACCTGATGCCCGAAATACAGCCCCGGAACGTTCTCGCTCACCCACCGGCAGTACGCGTCGTACTCGGCCCGCTCGATGTGGAACCGCTCCGCGAAATAGAACGGGAACAACCGCTCCCGCTCCCGCAGAAACCGCAGAAACGACCACTCGCTCGCCGGATCCGCCAACGTCACCAGGTCGGCCAGGAACGGCACCTGCAGCGTCGCCCCCTCGATCAGCAGCCCCGGATGCCAGCGGAAGGACGACCGCTGCTCGTAGAAAGCCGCCCGCAACCCCGGCACCCCATGACCCAGCGCCGCCAGCGAGAGATTGAACGGGCCGACACCCACCCCCGCCACATCCAGCGGCTCCGGTTCCACGGCGGCAGCCACCCGCGCCGCCTCCTCCACACCCCTCACGCGTCCGACCCCTCCGCCATGGCCTCCTCCACCAGCTTCAGCAACGCCGCCAGATCACTCGGCCGCACCTGCGGGTTCAGCAGCGTCACCTTCCACCACAGCCGGCCACCCAGCGACGCACGCCCCAGCACCGCCTGCCCCCGCTCCAACAACCGCCTGCGCACCCGGGCGACCAGCGCGTCGTCCCCACCCACAGGACGGAAGACCACCGTGGAGACCGACGGGCGCGCATACAGCTCCAGCCCCTCCGTACGCGCCACCCGATCCGCCAGCTCCACTGCCGCCGCACACGTACGCTCCACCAGCCGCGCCATCCCCGAACGCCCCAGAGCCCGCAGCGTCACCGCCACCTTCAGCACGTCGGGACGGCGCGTCGTACGCAGCGAACGCCCCAGCAGATCCGGCAGCCCCGCCTCCGTGTCGTCATCCGCGTTCAGGTAGTCGGCACAGTGCTCCAGCGGACGCAGCGCCGCCCCGTCAGGAACGGCCAGGAACCCCGCCGCCACCGGCTGCCAGCCCAACTTGTGCAGATCGAACGTGACACTGTCCGCCGACCGCAACCCGGCCAGCCGGCCCCGCAGCCGCTCACTGAACAGCAACGGCCCCCCGTACGCCGCGTCCACGTGCACCCGCGCCCCGCGAGCCCGCGCCACCCCGACGAGCTCGGCCAGCGGATCGAGACCACCGGTGTCCGTCGTCCCCGCCGTCGCGACGACCAGCGCGGGCGCCCCCGCCAGCCCGTCGAGAGCCACGTCGAGCGCAGCGGGCTCCATCAGCCCACGCGGCGTCGGCACCACCAACGGCGGCGCCAGACCCAGCAGCCACGCCGAACGGTGCACACTGTGATGCGCGTTCGCCCCGCACACCACCCGCAGCGCACCACCGGCGGCCCGAGCCGCCTCGCGAGCCAGCAGCAACCCCAGCTGATTCGCCTCCGTACCGCCGGTCGTCACCAACGCGTCCGGACCCGCGCCCACGTCCGCGCCCGCGCTCGCGTCCGCACCGGAAACCGCGCCGGGGGCCGAAACGGCACCCGCGTCCGTGCCGCCCGCGCCAGGAAACACCAGCCGCGCCAGGGCCCGGCACACCAGCGTCTCCACCGTCGAGGCAGCCGGGGCCTGATCCCACGAATCCATCGACGGATTCAGCGCACTGGCCGCCACATCGGCTGCCGCCGCCACCGCCAACGGCGGACAGTGCAGATGCGCCGCACACAACGGCTCCGCCGGATCGGCCGCCCCCGCCGCCACCGCACCCACCAGCGCGTCCAACGCCGCACCCGCACCCGAACCCACCTCGGGCAGCACCGCACCGGTGGCCGCCCGCACACGCCCGGCCACCCCCTGCGGGCCACCCGMSGGSRGCKGCCCCCCGCGCTCCACGGCGCCCCGCTCCAACGCGGCCGTGCTGGCCGCGTTGGHGCGGGCCACCCGCCGGCAGCGGCCCCCCGCGCTCCACGGCGCCCCGCTCCAACGCGGCCAGCACCGTGTCCAGCAACGGGCGGAGCGTGGCGGGCCCCGCGGCACCACCCGCCAGCAGACCGGAGACCGCGTCGCCGCCCACCTCCTCGGCGCCGGGAGCGACATCGTGCAGGCCATCGACGGTGAAGGCAGACATAGGGCTCTTTCGTTCGGTGCACCGTGGTCGCCGAACTCACCGACAGCCACGCTTGGTTAGGCGTACCTAACCTACGTGCCGCGCGCCTCCGCACCCCACGATCCGCCGCCTACTTCCCTCGAAGGTGGTAGCCGCACCCTCCCCCGAGC
>NZ_JASKYT010000635.1:0-2864 GCF_041028275.1 Streptomyces sp. PU-14G | reverse complement strand
GTCCCGCCTCCCAACGCCCGGCTCCCGCGGGCCTCACGCCACGGCCCTCCGCCGCAGGTCATCCGGCATCCGACCGCCTCTCTCGGGCAGGCGTCCCAGGGAGCCGGCTTCCCCTGCCCGGGACGGGGGTGCGGGCCGCTCAGGGCCGAGGGAGTCGCCGGGTGACCGCTCCCGCTACAGTGGCCGACAGACGAACAACGCCTCCGACCGGGGGAAGCCGGTGCGAATCCGGCGCTGACCCGCAACCGTGAGCAGACCACCGCAGCGTCGTCGTCCGTACCGCCGTGTACGTGGCCGCACCGCAGCCGCACGGCGTGCGCGCGGACGACGCCCTTCGGCGGTCGCGAGCCGGAGCACCCGGTCGAAGGTGGGCTCCCGTGGCCGGACAGGCCACCGGCACCGTCGAGGTATACGGAGCCGAGCCCGGTGCACCGTGGTGCGGACCGCGCGATCGTGCGGCCCGTACGGCGGGGCGGCCGTGCCCGGCTGCGGTCCGCTTCCGTCACCGAAAGGCACTCGCCATGTCACCGCGTCGCCGCCGCGCCACGGTCCTCGCCGCCGCCACCGTGCTGTGCGCGAGCGCCGCCCCCGTGGCATCCGCCGCCGCTCCGGCGGCCTCGGCCCCCTCCCGCGCCGTCGCGGCCCCCGGCTCGGCACCGGCCGCGAAGCCGTCCGACCTGCCCGACGGGCTCTACGGCGACGCCGATCCCCAGTACGACGGGGTGTGGCGCCAGTCGATGGCACTGCTCGCCCTGGACGGTGCCGGTGCTGTGCCCGCGAAGAAGGCCGTGGACTGGCTCACGGGCCAGCAGTGCGCCGACGGCTCGTTCACGGCGTACCGCGCCGACCCGGCGAAGAAGTGCGATCCGGACGCCAATCCGTCGGACGTCAACGCCACGACCCTAGCCGTGCAGGCCCTCGCGGCGGTCGGCGGACGCGGCGAGGAGGTCCGCGAGGGCGTGGACTGGCTGATCTCCGTCCAGAACAAGGACGGCGGCTGGGGCTCCGGGGCGGACGCGCCCTCCGACGCCAACTCCACCTCGCTGGCCATCGGCGCCCTGCACGCCGCGGGCGAGGACCCGGGGAAGACGACCGCGCAAGGCGGCGCGTCCCCGTACGACGCGCTGCTGTCCTTCCAGCTCACCTGCGGTTCCAAGGGCATCGAGGAGGCGCCGGGCCAACAGGGCGCCTTCGCCTACCAGCCGGACAAGAAGGGCAGGCTGGCCCCGAACAACGACGCCACCGCCGCCGCCTCGCTCGCGGCCCTGGGCGAGGGCGTCCTCGTCGAACCGCGGGACAAGGACGCCAAGAGCAAGCCGGTGACGCCGCTGAAATGTGCGGCCGGAAGCGGAAGCGCGAAGGATGAAGGAGACAGCGAGGGGGGCGGGGGCGACGAGGGCGTGCCCGGCGGGCGCACGGAGGCCGCGGGCGCGGGCGCGGCCTACCTGGCCTCGGCCCTGAAGAAGAACGGCGGCCACTTCTCCATGGTCACGCCGGGTGAGGACAAGGAACAGCCCGACTACGCCAACACCGCGGACGCCGTGATCGCCCTGGCGGCGGGCGGCCACCGCAGCGAAGCGAAGTCCTCCCTCACGTGGCTGGCGGACAATCTCGACAAGTGGGACAAGTCCAAGGACGATCCCGCCGCCCTCAGCGCCCTCATGCTCGCCTCCCGCGCCACCGGCGGCGATCCGGCGAAGCTGGGCGGCACCGATCTGCTCGCCCGGCTGACCGACACCGGCCCCCGACCCGCCCGACTGCCCGACGCGGACAACGACTCCTCCGAGTCCGGCAAGAAGGACGACGGCGGCACCATCCCGGTGTGGGCGTTCATCCTCGTCGGCCTCGCCGTCGGTGCCGGCTTCGGCATCCTGCTGAGCGGCCGGCGCAAGAGGCAGCAGCTGTGAGGGGCCGCACGGTGCGCACCGCCCTGCGGACGGCCGCCCGACCACTCGGGGCGGCAGGGACCGGAGCTCGGACCAAGGCCGCCGCCCGGCCACTCGGGGCGGCGGGGGCCCGGACTCAGGCCAAGGCCGGGACCGGGACCGGGGCCGGGACCAGGACAGGCGCCGCTGTGGCCGCGCTCCTGGCCGTCCTTCTCGCCGTGTTCGCGCTGCAGGCCCCGCAGGCGCACGCCGCCGACTCCGTGCGGCCCGCGGCCGGAACGGGGTACCGCTACTGGTCCTTCTGGCAGCAGAACGAGGACGGCTCCTGGTCCTACGCCACCGAGGGCCCGGCCACCCAACGCCCCGACGACGGTGACACCCTCGGCTTCCGCTTCGCCCTGAGCGAGGACTCCCGGCAGGCCAAGAAGCCGCGCGGCACCACGACGTTCGCGGCGGCCTGCGAGAAGACCGAGCCCGAGGACGGCAGCAAGCGCGTCGCCGTCCGCATCGACTTCGGCACCCGCGCCGACGCCCCCGAGGGCGACTCCACGGCGCCGCCCGCCCCCAGGACCCGGTGCGCCCTCGTGGCCGAGAAGGCGTCGGCGGCCGAGGTCCTGGCCAAGGTGGCCTCCCCGCTCCGTTACGGTTCGGGCTCCCTGCTGTGCGCCATCGACCACTACCCCGCCAAGGGGTGCGGCGAGCAGGCAGGCAGCGACGAAAGCTCCGGGAACGGCGGAAGTGACAACAGCGGTGAGGGAGAAGGCCGTGACCACAGCGCCCGCGGTGACGAGGGCAGCGGCAGTGGCGCCGGCGGCGAGGGCATGTCGTCCGGCCTGGGCCTGACCGCGGGCATCGCCGCCGTCGCGATCCTGGGCCTCGCGGCGTTCTGGCAGGCGCGCCGCCGAAGGCGCTAGCCGATGCGCCGCTCCCTGCCGGAAACACCGCTCACCCCGCGCGGTGCCGCCCCCACCCGCGCCC
>NZ_JASKYT010000634.1:0-2132 GCF_041028275.1 Streptomyces sp. PU-14G | reverse complement strand
GGCCCACCCCCGKACGCGCGGGCGCGCGCGCCAGCCCGCGCGCCGCCCCGCGCGGCCCGTCACGCGGCCCGCCGCGCGGCCCCTCGCACGCGGGCGGTCGACCCCACCCCGTCGCACGCCCGCCGCCGGAGGCGGCGGGCGTCCGTGCGCCGGGGACGGCGCGCCGGCTGCCGGCGGCACCTTCCGGGCCGGCTGGGTCGATGATCTCCGAGGCCATTGATCGGACAGTAAGCGCGGTCGGGCTTTCGGCCGTCGCGGCATGCCGCCGCCGGGGCCGAACGAGGGACATACGAGTGTTAAGAACGCATCTCCCCCCTCTCCCCACCTGAAATAGGCAAGGACGAAATGGGGAAATCCGGTCAATACGGATACAAGGGCACCGAGTGAAGGGGAGGCCGCGATGAAGATCGTGTTCCTGTTGGACAACGCCTACGGAATCGGCGGAACGATCAGATCAACGGTGAACCTCTCCGGCGCCCTGGCCGACCGGCACCAGGTGGAGGTCGTCAGCCTGCGCCGCTCCCGCCAAGAGCCCGCGCTCTGCTTCGACCCGCGCGTGCGGCTGACCTCTCTCATCGACCTGCGCCGCTCCTCCCCCGCCTACGACGGTGACGACCCCGCCTACCACCAGCGCAGCGAGCGCTTCACCGAAGGGCACGACCACTTCGAGCGGGGCATCTCCACCCGCCTCGGCGACCTGCGGGTCAAGGCCCTGCTGGAGAACCTGGACGCCGACGTCGTCATCGGCACCCGGCCGAAGATCAACGACTATCTCGCCGCCTACGGCACCAGGCGCTACGTCCGCATCGGCCAGGAACACCTCACTCACCGGATGCACAGCGACCACATCCGTACCCACCAGGACGCGGCCCTCGCCGAGCTGGACGGGTTCGTGACCGTCTCCTACGCCGACGCCGCCGACTACCGCGCCGCGCTGCCCGACGTCCGCGCCCACATCGTCTGCGTCCCCAACGCCGTCCCGCCCACCGACGTCGAACCCTCCGACGGGCAGGCCAAGCTCATCGTCGCCGCAGGGCGCCTGATCAAGGTCAAGCGCTACGACCGGCTGCTGCGCGCCTTCGCCCTCGTCGCCGACAAGCACCCCGACTGGTCGCTGCGCCTGTACGGACGCGGCCCCCAGCGCGACGCGCTGCGTCGCACGCTCGACGGCCTCGGCCTGTCCGACCGCGCCTTCCTCATGGGCGCCCACTCCCCCATCGAGACCGAGTGGGCCAAGGGCTCCATCGCGGCCGTCTCCTCCGACGGCGAGTCCTTCGGCATGACCCTCGTCGAAGCCATGCACTGCGGCGTTCCCGTCGTCAGCACCGACTGCCCCTACGGGCCAGGCGAGATCATCGCCAACGGCCACGACGGGCTGCTCGCGCCGCTGGGCGGAAACGAGGACACCAACGTCCGCGCCTACGCCGACGCCCTCCTCCACCTCGTCGAGGACCCCGGCCTCCGCGCCCGCATGGGCCAGGCCGCTCTCGACAAGGCCGCCCGCTACTGCCCCCAGCGCATCGCGGGAGAGTACGAGGAACTGATGGCCCGTCTGCTCGCCGAGCGCCGCGCCACACCGGGCGCAGGCGGGGAACGAGCCACCCCCGGCACCGTGCGGGAGACCACGGCCGACGGCGACCGGCCGGCGCAGGGCACGGGCCTCCCCCCGGGCGCAGCCGCCCAGACGGCATCCCGTGCGGCGGCGGGCACGACGCAGAAGCCGACGCCCTCATCGACGCCGCACGGCGGGCGGCCCCGCGCGACGTCACGCGGCAAGCAAGCCCCCACCAGGCCACGCGGCGTGCGGGCCCGCGCGCTGCGCGCCGCTCGCCGCGCCGCACGCCGCGTCGTACCCCGCGCGCTGGTACCCGCCCTGCGCCCCCTCGCGGCATTCCTCGGCAGCGCCCCGCGCGCAGGCGGCAGCCTGCCCCGCCCCCTCGCCCGGGTCCGGGCACAGAGCGACGGTGCGCTGCTCTTCCAACCCCACCAGGCCACGCGGCGCGCGGGCCCGCACGCCGCGTGGCCTGGTGGGGGCTTGCTTGCCGCGTGACGTCGCGCGGGGCTGCCCGCCGTGCGGCGTCGATGAGGGCGTCGGCTTCTGCGTCGTGCCCGCCGCCGCACGGGATGCCGTC
>NZ_JASKYT010000633.1:0-2479 GCF_041028275.1 Streptomyces sp. PU-14G | reverse complement strand
GCCCCCACCCCGCCTGCCACGGCAGGCCAGGAGGGGCCCGCAGGGCCGCCCGTCAGGCCGCGTCGTTCGCCGTCCGACGAGACGGGCCCGGTCTTCCTCGACGGAGACGCGGGCGAAGGCAGCGCGGCGGACGCGGACGCGGGCGCCGGCGCCCGCGCCGGCGGCGACGAGGCGGTAGCGCCCGCAGACGCCGGGCCGGGCGCCGCAGCCGCCGGAGGGCGGGCGGACGCCCCCGCGCAGGCGGGCTTCGGCCCCCCGGCGGACCCGCGCGGCGGCTGGGGCACGGACGGGCCCTCCGCCGACCGGTCCGAGACCGGACCCGCGACCGCACCCACGCCCGAGAGCGGGAGCCCCGCGGCGTCGGGCGGGAGCCCCGCGGCGTCGGGTGGGCGCGAACACACGGTCGGCCTCCGCCGCTCCGAGGTCCTGGGGACCGGCCGCCGTACCGGCGCCCCCGACACGTCTGGCGGCCCCGAAACGGACAGTGCCGCGGACCGCGCGGGGCACAGGTCCGAGCAGGGCAGCACCACAGCCGTCCCGGGCCAGCGGCCCGGAGAGCCCCGGCAGGGCGCGCCCGCGGCGGTGCCCCAGGCCGATCCGGCACCTGCCGGCTTCGGGCACGGCGCGGCAGCCCCGGGCAGCACGGGTCAGGAGCCGTCGGAGGGCCGCGTGCCGGGCCAGGCGGGCCCCGGCCGCGCCAACCCCGGGCAGGCCGGCCCCGGCCGGGCAGGACCGACTGTCACGAGTGGCTCGGCTTCCGGGCGTGCCGACGCGGCCGAGCAGGGCGCGCCCGCGCGCAGCGGAGCGGCGGCGGGTGTCCCCGCGGCCGGACGCACCGACGACGACGGCCAAGGAGGTCCGGTCGTGTCCGGACAGGGCTCAGGAAGCCCGCAGACCGCCGGACAGCAGACGCCTGCGACCACCGGTTCCCCCGCCTCTCCCGCTTCCCCGGCATCCCACGCCGCACCGGCCTCTGCCGCACCGGTCTCTGCCACGCCGGCCTCTGCAACACCGGCCGAGACCCCGGCGCAGTCGCCTGGGCAGACGGCAGGGCAGGCGCCTGGGCAGCTGGTGCCCCGACGGGAGCAGGCACCGGCCCTGCCGGGGCAGCGCGAGGCGTCGGGCGCCCCTGCCACTGGCCCGGGGCAGGGGCCAGGACACGACGCGCCCGCACAGGCTGCGGCGGTGTCACCCGTACGGGTGGACGGTGCGGCGGCGCAGGGGGCGGTCGCGCCTTCCTGGTCGCACCCCGCGCCCACCGGTTCCCCGGCTCACCAGCCGGTCGCGGGGCTGCCCGCGCAGCCTCCGTCGGGAGGGCCCGACGCCGTGACGCCGTGGCGTCCGCCCGTCGACGACCCGTTCTCCCGAGTGGCGGCACAGGAGGCCCGTCCCGCGGCGCTGGGCAGGCGGCTCGGGGCCAGGCTCGTCGACCTGGTGCTCACCCTCGCGGTGGGCACAGCCGCCGCGTTCCCGTTCGTGGGCAAGACCGTCGACCACATCGAGGCCAAGATCGACGCCGTCGAGCAGGCGGGTGTGACCCGGCAGGTGTGGCTGGTCGACGGCACCACCGGCGGCTATCTCGCGCTCGTACTGGGCGTTCTCGTCGTCTTCGGCCTCCTCTACGAGGTGCTGCCGACGGCCCGTTGGGGGCGCACGCTCGGCAAGAAGCTGTTCGGGATCTGCGTGGTCAACATCGAGGGATACGGCAAGCCCGGTTTCGCGAAGTCGCTGCTGCGGTGGCTGGTACACGGCGCCCTCGGCGTCCTGGTGATCGGGCTGGTCAACGTCCTGTGGTGCCTGTTCGACCGTCCCTGGCGGCAGTGCTGGCACGACAAGGTGGCAGGCACGTTCGTGGCGAAGGGCGACGCGAGCACCGAACTCCGCCTCTAGAGCCGCTCGTCCGGTCCCCCCCCCGTCCGGTTCCGCTCATCCGGACGGGGGCCGGAGCGTGCGGGGCGTCCGGAGTCCACTGGGCGATCCGAACCCCGCCCGGCTCGCGGCGCTTCCCAGGGGCCAGGCGCGCACTCCCGTGGCGCCGTCGTCATCCGCCGACACGACGGCCCCGTGACAGGCCGGTCCCCGTGGTGGGACGGCTCTCCGTGACACGACGGGCCCCCGTGACACGACGGCCCCGTGACAGGACGACCCCTCGCGACACGACGGCTCCCCGGCCGGGGGCCGCCCCCGGTCCGACGGGGCAGCCGTCCCGTTCGTGCGTTCCCCCGAACGGCCCGCTGAGGATGCGGCCGGCGGCGCGGGGCTGTGCACTCGGGCCATGAGCACGGAGCAGCCGGACAACGACCCGTTCCGTAAGCCGCAGCAGCCGCCCCCGGACCCTGGCCGGTCCCAGCAGCCGCCCGGGCGGGAACCGTCGGGGCAGGAGCCCCCACCGCCTCCGCCTCCGGACGGCACCGGTGGTACCGGCGGTATCGGCGGGCCCTACGGCAGTCCGCCGCCCCCGGGCGGCGGGGGATACGGG
>NZ_JASKYT010000632.1:0-1935 GCF_041028275.1 Streptomyces sp. PU-14G | reverse complement strand
GGGCGGCCGGGACCGGAGCGGGGGGCGGGGCGGCGCCGTCGCGGACCGCGTCCGGGTCACCGCCGGTCAGCAGGGCGAGCCAGTGTGCGAGGACGGGCGCGAGCGCGGGCTCGGGGACGAGGCCGTCGAGGTGCCCGGCCGCGTGCTGGCCCTCCGCGGTGTACGCGGCGGGGTCGGCGTCGCGGGGGCGTACGCGTGATCCGGCGAAGGCGGCCTGGGCGCCGGGCAGACCGAGGACCACGTCGGCGCCGGCGGCGAGGGTGGCCCACCCGCCGCCGGTCGCGGGGTCGCGCACGACGGCCAGTTGCGGCAGCCCTGCGGCGCGGGTCAGGGCGGTCTGCCGGGCGACACGCTGGAGCTGGATCAGGGCGCGCATCCCCTCCTGCATGCGGCTGCCGCCGGTGGCGACGAGGGTGACGACGGGCAGCCGGAGGTGCCGGGCCCGCCGGTGGGCGGTCTCGATGCGGTCGCCGGTGCGTTCACCGAGTGAGCCGCCGAGGTAGTCGAACTCGAAGCACAGGAGGACGGTTTCGCTGCCGCCGATCCGTCCCGTGCCGCACACCACGGATTCGTCCTCCCCGGTGCGCTCGCGCGCCCGGGCCCGCGCCCGGTCGTATCCGGGCCACCCCAGCGGCCCGTCCACCTGTTCCACGGCCGTCCGCCCCGCTGTTTGACCACCGGTGCCCCCTCCCGTGTCCGCGTTCGTGTCCGTGTCCGCGCGGGCGGCCACCGGTTCGGGGCCGAACTCGCGGAAGCCTTCCGCCACCCGGTCGAGCAGCGTTCGCGCGGTGGCGCGGGCGGGGCCCCGGCGCTCGGGTGCGCGGCTTGCGCACGGCGCGCGGACGTCGCGGTGCTCGTCTGGTGCGCTGTCACCGGGTGCCATGGGGCTCATGGTTCCAGCGTGCGGCACCGGGTGCCGCCTGTCAGTACGGCGCCTCTCCCCGTGGCGTGCCTCAGCGCACCACCCGGCCCCTGAGCACCACGTGGCGCGGCGTGTCCAGTACCCGGACGTCCGCGCGCGGATCGGTGTCGTAGACGACGAAGTCGGCGGGGGCGCCCTCGGTCAGTCCCGGCCGGCCCAGCCAGTCGCGGGCCGTCCAGGTGGCGGCGGCCAGCGCGTCGCGGGCGGGGATACCGGCCTTGACGAGTTCCGCGACCTCCTGGCCGACGAGCCCGTGGGCGAGGGACCCGCCCGCGTCGGTGCCGGTGAAGACGGGGATGCCGGCGTCCCAGGCGGCGCGCACGGTCTCGTAGCGGCGGGCGTGCAGTTGGCGCATGTGGGCCGACCAGCGGGGGAACTTCCGCTCGCCGCCGTCGGCGAGGGCGGGGAAGGTGGCGATGTTGACGAGCGTGGGCACGATGGCGACGCCGCGCTCGGCGAAGAGCGGGACGGTCTCCTCGGTGAGTCCGGTGGCGTGCTCGATGCAGTCGATGCCGGCTTCCACCAGGTCACGCAGCGAGTCCTCGGCGAAGCAGTGTGCGGTGACACGGGCGCCCTCCTGGTGGGCCGCTTCGATGGCCTCCTCGATGGCCCAGCGCGGCCAGCAGGCGGTGAGGTCGCCCTCCTCCCTGTCGATCCAGTCGCCGACGATCTTGACCCAGCCGTCGCCGCGCCGGGCCTCGCGGCGTACGTAGGCGGCCAGGTCGCCGGGTTCGATCTCGTGCGCGTAGTTGCGGATGTAGCGGCGGGTGCGGGCGATGTGGCGCCCGGCGCGGATGATGCGGGGCAGGTCGTCGCGGTGGTCGATCCAGCGGGTGTCGGAGGGGGAGCCGGCGTCGCGGAGCAGCAGCGCTCCGGCCTCGCGGTCGGTGAGCGCCTGCTTCTCGCTGGTGGAGTCGTCCACGGGACCGTGCGCGTCGAGCCCGACGTGGCAGTGGGCGTCCACGAGTCCCGGCAGTACCCAGCCGTCGAGGGTGGGGGGCTCGGTGGCACCG
>NZ_JASKYT010000631.1:0-2552 GCF_041028275.1 Streptomyces sp. PU-14G | reverse complement strand
GTCCGCGTCGGGGCCGGCCAGGGCCGCCAGAACAAGGCCCGCGTCCTCCACGGTGCGGGTGACGGGGCCGACGTGGTCCAGTGACCACGACAGCGGCGTCACCCCGGTGCGAGGCACGAGCCCGTAGGTGGGCTTGAGCCCGACGACGCCGTTGAGCGCGGCGGGCACCCGGATCGATCCGCCGGTGTCCGTTCCCAGAGCGAAGGTCGCCGAGCCCGCGGCCACGGCGACGGCCGAGCCGCCGCTGGATCCGCCGGCGACCCGCTCCCGGTTCCAGGCGTTGCGGGTCTGCGGCGTGGTCAGTCCGTAGGCGAACTCGTGGGTGTGGGTCTTGCCGACGAGGACCGCGCCGGCCGCCGCCAGGCGCGCGGCGACCGCGCTGTCGGATCCGGCGCGGTGGCCGGCTCGCACCCGCGAACCGGCCCCGGTGGGCACCCCGGCCACGTCGATCAGGTCCTTCACCCCCATGGGCACACCGTGCAGCGGCCCCCGCAGGCGGCCTGCGGCGATCTCCCGCTCGGCCTCGTGCGCGGTGCGGAGCGCCCGTTCCGCCGTCACGGTGGCGTAGGCGCCCACCAGGGGTTCGGTGTGGTCGAGGCGGTCGAGCACCGCCTCGGTCAGTTCGACGGGGGAAAGCCGCCGGGTCCTTATCGCCTCCGCGGCGGCGGCCAGGGACAGTTCATGCGCGCGCATCGGGCAGCCCCTCTCGCACGTCTGCCCGTGCCCGCAGGCGGTAGGCGGGCGCGGGAAGCGTGTCGGCGAAGTCGATCTCGTGGAGGACCGAGACGACGGTGTGGATGTGCTGGGCGGTGGCCGCGACCTCGGCATGGCGGGCCGCGGCGAGCGGCAGTCCGGAACGGTCGGCCCAGCGGGCCGCCTCCCGCGGGGTGAGCACGTCGGTGAGCACGTCGGTGGGCATGGAGGCTCCTTTCGTTCTTGAATCCCTAAAAGCGAAGACTTTGCTTTAGAGGACTGTAGAGCCTACGGTGAGTTAACGCAAAGATTTTGCGTTTGAGGGAGAAGGGAACACCCCATGTCCACCGACGCGCTCACCACGCCCCCGGCCGGCAGCCCCGACGCCCCGCACACCGGTCCCTCATGGTCCGTGGGTGACCTCCTCGTCCACCGGATCGACGAGGTCGCACTGCCCCCCGCCACCGGGCCCTGGCTGCTGCCGGACGCCACCGCGGACGTCGTCGCCCGACAGGAGTGGCTACGCCCCGACTTCGCCGACCGCTCGGGCGTCCTGCGCCTGGACAGCCACAGCTTCGCGCTCATCGCGGGCGGCCTCCGCGTCCTCGTCGACACTGGCATCGGCAACGGCAAGCAGCGCGCCAACCCCGCGTGGCACGAGCTGCGCACCGACTACCCGCGGCGCCTCGCCGACGCCGGCTTCTCCCCCGACTCGGTGGACCTGGTCGTCCTCACCCACCTGCACACCGACCACGTCGGCTGGAACACCCGGGCCCGGGACGACGGCACCTGGGCCCCCACCTTCCCCCACGCCCGCTACCTGGTCTCCCGCCGGGAGAGGGAGTTCTGGGCCGGATACGCCATGGACGAGCCGCGGCGGCAGATGTTCCGCGACTCGGTGCACCCCATCGAGCAGGCGGGCCTCCTCGACCTCGTCGACGTCCCCGCGGAAGGCACCGAAGTCGCCCCCGGGCTCCGCCTGCTGCCCGCGCCCGGGCACACCCCGGGACACGTGGCCGTGGAGGTGAGCAGCCGCGGCGAGACGGCGCTGATCACCGGGGACGCTGTCCACCACCCCGTGCAGTTCGCCCACCCGGCCCTCGGCAGCTGCGTGGACATCGACCCGCGGCAGGCCGAAGCCACACGCCGCTCCCTGCTCGCCTCGTCAGCTGCCTCCGGCGCCCTCCTCCTCGGCACCCACTTCCCGCCGCCCACCGGCGGGCGCGTGCGGGCGCACGGCGACACCTACCGGCTGGAGCCCGTCGCCCCGGCGCCCGGGGCGCGTCGCGTGCGGACGTCGGACACGGCCACCGGCAGCCCGGTGCGGCGCGAGGTGTCGCAGGCTTCGGCGACGTAGAGGGCCTCGAGGGCTTCGGCGGCCGAGCACGGGTTGGCGGCGCGCCCGGCGGCAACGTCCACGAAGGCGGCGAGTTCGGTGACGTAGGCGTCGTGGAAACGCTCCAGGAACGTGGCGTACGGGGTGCCGCGCTCCCACGTCAGCCCCGGCGCCCCCGGTCCCGGACCTGTCCCGGGAGCTGTCTCCTGACCCGCCGGGCCCGGTCCCGGCCCTGCCCCCGGACCCGCCGGGTCCGATCCCGGCCCTGCCCCCGGACCCGCCGGATGCGGTCCGGGCAGACCCGGCTCGGCGGTGGGCAGCGGGGCGCGGTCGTCGAGGCCGACGATCCGGGTGTCCCGCGAACCGCACACCTCCAGGCGGACGTCGTAGCCCGCACCGTTGTAGCGGGTGGCGGTGACGGTGGCGAGGTCGTCTCCGTCTTCGCGGCCCGTGACCCAGCGCAGGATGTCGAAGTCGTGGATGCCGCAGTCCCGGAACAGGCCGCCGGAGGTGGGAATGTAGG
>NZ_JASKYT010000630.1:0-1933 GCF_041028275.1 Streptomyces sp. PU-14G | reverse complement strand
GGCCTCGGGGCCGCGCCAGGTGCCGCTCCGGAAGACGSCSAYCMSGAGCTCCTCTCCCCCGACGCGGGCCCCGCCGTCGGGACCCTCGCGGACCGGCCCGAACTGCTGCGCCTCCCGGCGTTCGCCTGGAGCAAGGCGTACCGGCGGGACTTCCTCCAGCGCGAAGGGCTCACCTTCCCGCCCGGCACGTACGAGGACACCCCCTGGTCGTTCCACGCGCTGCTGACCGCCCGCACCCTCGCCACGCTCGACCGGGTGTGCGTGCACTACCGGCAGCGGCGCGGCGGCAGCATCCTGACGACCACGACACGCCGGCACTTCGACGTCTTCGCGCAGTACGACCGCCTCTTCGCCCTCTTGGACGCCCGCCCGGAGCTGGCGCGCTGGCGGCCCGCCCTGCACCGGCGGATGACCGACCACTTCGCCGTCATCCACCGCAGCCCCGGCAGGCTGCCCCGCGCGGCCCGCGCGGAGTTCCTGAAGCGGGCACGGGAGCACTGCCGCAGGTACCGGCCCGCACCCGGGCACGCCGACAGGCGGCAGCCGCCGCGCGCGCGGCTGCGCCGCCGGCTCGTGCACAGCGGAGCGCACCGCCTCCTGCGGCTGCTCACCCTCGCCGACCGGGCCCGCTCCGCGGCACCGGTCCCGCTCCGCGGGCTGCGCACGACGGCGCGCAAGGCGCTCCTGCGCGCGCACTACGCCCTCCAGCGCCGCCGCCGGATCGAGGGCGACCTCGCGGTCTTCTCCGCGTACTGGAACCGCGGCTACGCGTGCAACCCGGCGGCCATCGAGGCCAAGGCCCGCGAGCTGGTGCCCGGCATCCGCACGGCGTGGATATGCGGCCCCGAGTACGCGCACACCCTCCCGCCCGGTGTGCGGCGCCTGACGCCCGGCTCCGCCGCGTACTGGAGCGCGCTGGCCCGCGCCCGCTACCTCGTCAGCAACGTCAACCTCCCCCACGCTTTCGTCAAACGGGACGGCCAGGTCCTCCTGCAGACCCACCACGGCACCCCGCTCAAACACATGGGCCTCGACCTGATGCCGTATCCGGCCGCCGCCGCCGGAATGGACTTCGAGCGGCTGCTGGCCCACACCGACCGCTGGGACTTCAGCCTCTCCGCCAACCCGCACTCCACCCGGGTGTGGGAGCGCGCCTATCCGTCGTCGTACACGACGCTGGAGTTCGGCTACCCGCGCAACGACCGCTACCAGCGGGCGACCGCCGCCGAGGTGGCTCGCCTGCGCGCCGGCCTCGGCGTGCCGGAGGGGGCGACGGCCGTGCTGTACGCGCCCACGCACCGCGACTACCGGCGCGGGCCGCAACCGTGGCTCGACCTGGTGCGCCTGACGGCCGCGCTCGGCCCCTCCTTCGTGGTGCTGGTACGCGCCCACTACTTCCACGCCGGGCAGCCGCTGCCGTGCGAGCCGCCCGGCGGACTGCTCGACGTCTCCCGGCACCCGTCGGTCGAAGAGCTGTGCCTGGCCTCCGACGTGCTGGTCACCGACTACTCGTCCCTGATGTTCGACTACGCGGTACTGGACCGGCCCCTGGTCATCCACGCCCCCGACTGGGAGGCCTACCGCGACGCCCGCGGCACCTACTTCGACATCACCGCCATGGCGCCGGGCCCCGTGGCGCGCGGCGACGACGAGCTGATCGACCTCCTCGCGACCGGCGCCCACGCCACCGAGGACGCCCGCCGCCGCCGCGCCGCCTTCCGGGCGCGCTTCTGCCCCTGGGACGACGGCCACGCCGCCGAACGCGTCGTACGGCACGTCTTCCTGCGCGGGGCGGACACCCGCCACCCCGGCGGTGCCGGCGCCGTGCCGGCGGCGCATCCGCCCGTGGTGCCGCTCGCCGAGCGCCGGCCCGCACCGGCACCCGCATGCGCACCCGCGCCCGCACCCGGCGGTCGTCCTGCCGCCTCCCCCG
>NZ_JASKYT010000063.1:0-24532 GCF_041028275.1 Streptomyces sp. PU-14G | reverse complement strand
GTTCGCGTCCGGGTGCGCACGGATCCGGGCGAGACTTTSGCCGACGTTTTGCGGCGCACTCAGGAGCACCAGGCAGCCCTGTTGGACCACCACTATCCCGGCCTTGCCGAGATCCAGCAGAGCACCGGGCTGAGCAGCCTCTTCGACACACTCGTCGTCTTCGAGTCCTACCCCATCGACCACGGCGGGCTCGACGAGGCCAAGACCGCGGCAGACATACGGCTGACAGGCCTGCGCCCCTTCTCCGGCACCCACTACCCGATCATGATCATGGCGGGTGCCGATCCGCACCCGCAGCTCTCGCTCCAGTACCAGGAGCACCTCTTCGACCGGCTGACGATCGAGAGGATAGCCGCCCGGTTCGGTCGCGTACTCGGGCAGCTCGCGGCGGACCCGCATACCCGCGTCGGTGCCGTGGACGTCCTCGCACCAAAAGAGCGCGAGCGGATCCTGCACAGCCTCAACGACACGGCCCTGGACGTGCCGGACCGTACGGTCTCCGAGCTCTTCGAGCAGTGGGCCGAGCGGACACCGGATGCCCCCGCGGTGGTCTGTGACGGTGTCTCGCTGACGTACGCGGAGGTCAACGCTCGTGCCAACCGCCTCGCGCGGCACCTCGTCTCCGCGGGGGCTGGCCCCGAGAAGGTGGTGGCGGTGGCGCTGCCGCGCGTACCGGACCTGCCGGTGGCTTTGCTCGGCGTGCTCAAGGCGGGCGCCGCGTACGTACCGATCGACCCGGCCTACCCGAGCACGCGGCTCGCGCACATCCTCCGCGACGCCGCCCCAGAACTCATCCTGACCCACGCCGAGGCGGCCACGGTGCTGCCCGACACGGACGTTCCGCGCCTGTTCCTCGACCGGACGGACGTCCTCCATGAGGGCCCCGCTGCCGACCCGGGCGCCGACGACCGAGTCTTGCCCCTGACCACGGCGCACCTGGCGTACATCGTGTACACCTCGGGTTCCACGGGTCTGCCCAAGGGCGCGGGCATCACGCACGCCAATCTCGTCAACGCCCTGGCCGCACTGGTCCGCTCGGTCGGGCGGCCCACCGGCTGGAAGATGCTGGCCAGCACATCCATCGGCTTCGATGTCGCCGCGTTCGAACTGTTCGCCACCCTCACCACAGGTGGCAGCATCGAACTCGCCCGTGACGTCCTGGCGCTGACCGAACGCGAGAGCTGGGACGTGGACGTCATCTCTTCGGTGCCCTCGGCGTTCGCCGAACTCGTCGACCGGGTCGCGGGCCGTGTCTCGGTCAACACCCTGGTCTTCGCCGGCGAGGCCTTGACCACGCCGCTGGTGGAACGGCTGCGTGAGGCATGGCCCGATGTCCGGATCGTCAACGGGTACGGGCCGAGCGAGACCTTCTACGTCACCACGCACGAGATGCCCGCGGGCACACCCGTCGGCACAGGGATCCCGATCGGCAGGCCCATGAACAATCTGCGGGCCTACATCCTGGGACCGGGGCTCGTCCCGGTGCCGCAGGGGGTCGCCGGCGAGCTGTACATGGCGGGCACGGGCGTGGGCCGCGGGTACCACAACCGGCCGGGGATGACGGCGGAGCGGTTCCTCGCAGACCCGTTCGGTCCTGCGGGCACGCGGATGTACCGCACGGGTGACGTGGCCCGCTGGAACGAAGAGGGCGTTTTGGAGTACGTGGGCCGTGCCGACACCCAGGTCAAGATCCGCGGGTTCCGCGTCGAACCAGGAGAGGTCGAGGCGGCCGTGGCGGCGCATCCGGGGGTGTCCCGGGCCGCCGTGGTCGTCCGGGACACCCAGGGCGGCAAGCAACTCATCGCCTACGCCGTACCCGTGGACGGCCAGGCGGGATCCGCCGGCGCCGAGTTCGGCGCCGACCTGCGAGGCTTTGTCGCGCGGCGGCTCCCGGAGTACATGGTGCCGGCCTCCGTCGTGGTGCTGGACCGTATTCCGCTGTCCCCGAATGGCAAGCTGGACCGGCGAGCGTTGCCCGATCCCCAGTTCGCCGGCGTCACCTATCGGGCGCCGAGCACACCCGTCGAACGGTCCCTGGCCACGCTCTTCGCCGAGGTGCTGGGGCTGGAGAGGGTCGGCGTCGACGACAACTTCTTCGACCTGGGCGGGCACTCCCTGCGCGCCACCCGCCTGATCAGCCGCATCAGTACCGAACTCGGCGTCGACGTCGGCATCCGTGCGGCGTTCAAGACCCCGACGGTCGCGGGACTCGCCGCCGTGCTGGAGGCGGCCGGCGACGGGCCCGCTGTGGTGCCCACCGATCCGTTCGCCCCCGTGCTGCCGATCAAGACCGACGGCGACGAGAAGCCGCTGTGGTGGATCCACCCGGGTGGTGGTCTCGCCTGGGTGTACCAGGAGTTCGCCGACCACCTCCCTGAGAACCGGCCGCTCTACGGTATTCAGGCCCGCGGGTTCGACGGGACCGCGGTGCCCGAGTCGATCGAGGAGATGGTCGCCGACTACACCGAGCAGATCCGTGCGGTCCAGCCGGAGGGCCCCTACCACCTGCTCGGCTGGTCGCTGGGCGGCACGCTGGGCCACGCCGTCGCCGCGGAACTGCGCCGGCGCGGCCAGGAGGTGGGCCTCCTCGCTCTGCTGGACAGCGTGACGAGTGAATACTTCGCGCACAACGAAGCAGCCGACGAAGCGTACATCCGTGACTTCCTCGCCGAACGGGTCGGTCACCTGACCACGGAGGACGACACCGCCTTCCTGGACGTCGCGGCGCGCCTGCTCGTCGAGCACGTGTCGATGATGAGGGAGTTCACGCAGCCGGTGTTCGACGGCGACACGGTGTTCTTCAACGCGGCGCTCAACCCGGACGACTCGTACGCCGAGCAGTGGCGGCCGCACATCCTGGGCCGTGTGCAGGAGCACGACATCGCCTGCTCTCACCAGGACATGTACCACCCAGGGCCCGCCACCGAGATCGGCAAGATCGTCAGTGCCGTGCTCCGGGAGGGCCAGGTGCGCGACCGGGATGCCGCCGACGGCTGACGCCAGGCGGGCGGAGGGGGCGCGACCGCGTGCCGCTCTCCTTCGCCAATCTGTCCGGCTGGCCCGAGCGCGGGTGGTGTCCGAGGAGACTCTTCACCAGACCGCTCGCACCTCGCGGCACAGCCGTCGGCGTACCCCTCCCGCACGCGGAACGCCGGACCGCGCCGACCCCACCGGCGCGGTCCGGCTCTTCCGGAATGTCTTTCCATCGAGAAGCTGAGGAGTCCATGTGAGTACCAATCCGTTCGACAACGAGGAAGGCACCTTCTACGTCCTGGTCAACGAGGAGGAGCAGTACTCCCTGTGGCCCACGTTCACCGACGTTCCCGCCGGGTGGCGCGTGGTGTTCGGCGAGGACCAGCGGGCCGCGTGTCTCGAGTACATCGAGGAACACTGGACGGACATGCGTCCGAAGAGCCTCCGTGACGCCATGGCCGGCTGATCTCCGTGAAGATCACCGGGGACAGAGATGTCTGCGTCGGGTCGGGTCTGTGCGCACTGCACGCTCCCGAGCTGTTCGATCAGAACGAGGACGACGGCACGGTACAGGTGCTCGTCCCCAGCCCGCCGCCTGAGCAGCACGACCTCGCAGAACTGGCGATGCAGAGCTGCCCCGCGCACGCGATCAGCGTGACCGAGTAGCACTCTCCCCTTGGAGGAGCCTCCTATGACCGGCACACCCCCGGCGTCGTTCTCCTACCCCATCACGGCCCCCCGCCCCAACGCCGCGGACCCGCCCGAGATCCTGCGGGAATTGAGGGACGAGGACCCGTTGCGGCCGATGACCTTCGCGGAGGGCCGTTCCGGCTGGCTCGCGACGGGATACTCCGCCGTGCGGGCGGTCCTGGCCGACTCCCGGTTCAGCGCCAAGCAGGAGTTGATGGTCCTGCCGGTCGACGCGCCGGGGGCGGCCAAGGGCGTGCCGGCAGAGCCTGGTGCGTTCATCCGCATGGATCCGCCCGACCACACCAAGTACCGCAGCAATCTCATCGCCGAGTTCACCGTCCGCCGCATGAACCAGCTCGAACCCCGGATCGTCAAGGTGACCAACGAGGCCCTGGACGCGATGGAGGCGGCAGGGCCACCCGTCGACCTGATCCAGGCCTTCGCGCTGCCCATCCCCTCCCTGGTGATGTGCGATGTGTTCGGTGTCCCCGCCGAGGGCCGGGCGGACTTCGAACACTCGATGGCGGTCACCGACAGCTTCGAATCGACGCGGGAGGAGGTCCAGGCCGCCTTCGCGAAGATGAGCAGCTACTTCCCGCCGCTCATCGAGAGCAAGCGCAAGAATCCCACCGACGACATCTTCAGCGGGATCGTCAACGGCAGCGAATTCACCGTTGAGGAACTGACCAACATCGGGCTCACGCTGTTCGTCGGCGGATTCGAGAGCACGACGCACATGATCGGACTCGGTGTGTACTCGCTGCTCACCAACCCCGAGCAGGGTGCGGCGCTCCGTGCCGACCTGGGGCTGGTGGACGGCGCGGTGGAGGAACTGCTGCGCTATCTCAGCATCGTGCACCGCGGCCCCATCAGGGTGGCCCTGGAGGACGTCGAGCTGGAGGGGCGCCTCATCAAGAAGGGCGAGCCGGTGATGATGTCCTTCCCGGCGGCGAACCGGGACCCGCACAAGTACGAGAGCCCAGAGAGCCTCGATATCACGCGCACCGCCCGCGGCCACTTGGCGTTCGGACACGGCGTGCACCAGTGCATCGGCCAGCAGCTCGCGCGAGTGGAGATGCGCATCGCCTTCGCGGCGCTCTTCGAGCGCTTCCCGGGACTGCGTCTCGCCGTGGAGCCCGGGGAAGTCCCCCTGAAGAACCAGCTCTTCTCGACCATCCACGGGCTCCAGAAGCTGCCCGTCGCGTGGTGAGGACGCGCATCCTCGGCAGGATCCTGGAGCCCCGCACCCGGGCTCCAGGATCTTTTTTCGCGGGACGCTGAGTCGCGGTGGGGCGTGTCGCGCTCCCGCGGATTCGACCCGGCCTCTGCGGCTCCTTTCGCCCCTCGGCGTCCATGTCGGGCGGCAGCGCCCGGCCGCTTCGGCAGCCACCAGGCCGACGCGCCGAGGATGGCGAACAGTGAGGGCCGCCGTGACGCCGGGCGCCCCGGTGGGGGAAGCCCGTCACGACCGACTGCCGCCGTCCGCGCCCCGGGAAAGACCGCCACCACGGCGTTGCGGGCGGTCGCGACCGGGAGCAGGTACCCGAGCGCCGCTTTGAGAGGGACAGGAGCGAGCGGAGGACGAGCGTCAGCAGGAGGACGCCCGGCCCACCGCGAGGACCGAGCTGGAGGCCGGCGGCAGGCAGTGCGATGGTGCCGAGCGTCGCCTTGCCGAGCAGCGGGACGGCGGCTGAGCGGTGCAGGACGAACGCGCCCCGTCGCGCATCGACGCGCGGCTTCTGCACTACAGCGCGGGCACGAGGGTGACGGCGGCACAGACGGTGATGGCGACCGTGGCCGGCCGCCGTCAGCCCCATCGTGGTGAGAAGCGGTGTCAGGCCGCCCGTTGCGCCGCGTGATGGGCTGCCATCTCGGCGTGGACCTCTCCTCGGAGCCTGCGCAGTTCGCCGAACGGCATGGCGAGCCTTCCTGCGAGGTACGTTGCGCCGCTCGAACCGCCGGTGCCCGACTGCTCGCCCAGCGACCTCGACATGACACCCAGGTGGGCGACCTTCCATCGCCAGTACGCGTTGCCGATGTCGAGCAGCAGCTCGGCGATGCGGTGGTGGACGCCCGAGTGGACCCCGAGTCGGCAGACCTCTGCGACAGAGGTGCCGGCGCACTCGGTCGCGGCGCGGAACGTCTCGTACAGCTTGCCGTCGCTCTGATCGTCCCCCAGCAGTGTGCTGAACGCCTTGAACTGCGCGGACTCGGCGCCGCTCGCGTTGTCCAGGAAGGGGCGGAATTCGGCGAACAGGCGCAGCGGCAGTTTCTCCAGGGCGACCAGCTGGTTGTACAGCAAGAGCAGCAGATCGTTGGCGCGCAGGAGGAACTCCGCCGACAGTTCCCCGTCGCTGGCCGCCAGACCCTCCTGGCCTCGGGACGGGTCAGGGGCGAGTGCCTCGGCGGCGGCTCCGAGGTCGGCGATGATCTGCTTCAGCCACAGTTCGGTCGTCTGGTGCGCGACGATGAAGAAGTGCTCCGCGAGGACCACTTCGGTGCCCGCGGTGTCGGGCGTGCGCGGCGCCTGGATGGAGAGCAGCTTGTCGATGTGCAAGTAGTCACGGTAGGTGAGAGTGGTCATGGCGTCACTCCACTGCGTGGTCGCGGACGAAGGCGAGGAGTTGCCGGACACCGCGTTCGAGAGCGTCCGGATCGACGCAGAAGGCGATGCGGATCAGGTGTTGTGCCCACGGGGCGTAAGCGGCTGAGGCGATGCTGCCCGCCGAGTCGAGGGCCGGGTGCCAGGCGAAGCCGTTGCCGGGGACGACCGCGACGCCTGTCGCGTCCAGGAGCCGGGTCGCGAAGGTCTCAGCGTCCATGCCGGTGCACCCGATGTCGGCGAGCGCGTACCAACCGCCCGCGGGCAGTTGGCGCAGCAGCCCGGCCTCGACGAGTCGCGGCAGCGCGGAGTCGCGGTTGGTCATGACCCGCTTGCGGTTGAGCTCGGCGATATCGGCGCGCGCACCCACCGCGGCGATCCCCGCGAACTGGGCAGGGGTGGAGGTGCCGATGATGCTGGCCTCCTGGACGACCTTCATCGCGTCCGCCGCCTCCTCGGTGGCGGCCGCGACGTAGCCGAGCCGGTAGCCGGTCATGGCGGCGCTCTTGGAGAAGCTGAAGGTGCTGTGCACTATGCGCTCGGCAACCGGCACCTCCCTCTCCAGCGAGGCCACGGACAGGTGCGCGCCGTCGAAGACGTAGTGCTCGTATGCTTCGTCGCTGATGACCTGCCAGCCCTTTGCCCTTGCCAGGTCGAGGAGGGCGCCGGTCAGCCGCGCGTCCATCACCGCGCCCGTGGGGTTGGCCGGCGAGTTGAGGAGCAGGATCCGGGTGCGCGGGCCCGACGCGGCGGCCACAGTGTCCGGGTCGGGGAGGAAGTCGGGCCCGAGCTTGTAGAAGACCGGACGCAGCCCCGCCAGCAGGCTCTGCTGGAGATGGACGGGCCAGTGGAGTTCGGGCAGGAGGATCTCGGCGCCGGGTTCGGCCAGCGACTGCATCAGGGCTGACAGCCCCTGGCAGGAGCCCGGGGAGACGAGCACCCGGGACACGCCGGTGTCCAGGCCGTTGTCGGTGCGCAGCTTCTCTACCAGCGCTTCACGCAGCGCGGGCATGCCCTCCACGCCCGAGTACTTGGTCTCGCCCCGCCGTACGGCGTCCATGAACGCCTCCGCGACCTCCTCGGGGGGATCGAAGTAGGGGTCGCCGACGTGGAGTTTGATGACCTCGCCGCCGGAAGTGCGCTCCTTCACCTCCGCGGCGCGGTAGATGTCCTGAAGGCACGACGACGGAATCGTCGTGGCCATGGGAGGGCGGCTCGGTTCTTCGGCCCCGCCTGCTTGCACGATCACGTGCCACCTCGCGTGTCTGGTCTGCGTTGTCTTCGGTGGTAGTTGCGTTCTCGGGTGCTATGCGGTGCGACCGCCGTCGACCGGAAGCAACGCTCCGGTGACCCATCCGGACAGGTCCGGGTCGATCAGGCAGCACACCCAGCCTGCGATCTCGTCGCCCTCCCCGAAGCGGCCCATCGGGGTGTCGGCCAGCAAGCCGTCGCGCAGCGCCTGTTGTTCGCCCGCCGACATGCCGACCCCCTGCCACAGAGGTGTGTCCACCGGCCCCGGCAGGACGGCGTTGACGCGGACTGCCGGTGCCAGCTCACGCGCCAGCGAACGGGTCAGGCTGTTCAGGGCCGCCTTGCTGGCGCCGTAGTAGGCCCGCCCGGGCATCGCGAGCGCGCCGGCCACGGAGGTGACGTTGACGACCGAGCCCCTGGCGGCGTCCAGATGGGGCAGCGCGGCACGGATCAGTGCGGCCGGTGCGCGGACATTGACGTCCAGCATCGCGTCGAGCTCGCAGACGTCGGTGTCCGCGAGCCGTCCGAAGCGTGCCGCGCCCGCGTTGTTGACGACGGCGTCCAGGCGCCCGAACCGGTCCAGCGCCGCGGAGACGATCCGCTCCGGCGCGGCGGGGTCCGTGACATCGACGGCGAGCGGCTCGATCGCGTCGGGTTCCTTCGCCGCCAGCTCCTTCAACGGTTCAGGGCGCCGTCCCACCGCGATGACCCGCGCCCGGGAGCGTGCCGCCCGCAGCGCGATGCTCCGTCCGATGCCCGTCCCCGCACCGGTCACGACCACCGAGAGGCTCTCGATGCTCATGCCGTCAGCGTTTCGCGCCGGGGCAGGAAGGCCAGCACGTCGCCCACCAACTCGGCGATGTCGATCCACAGGTGGAAGTGGCCGCCGGGCCGCGCGCGGGTGGTGAACGACGCGCTGGTCGTGGCAGACCACGCGGCCATGTCGACGTCCTGGGTGAGCGGGTCCTCGGGGCTGTAATAGCAGCGCACAGGGCACGGCAACGGTTCGTTCTCAGGGGAGGGCCGGTAGGTCTCGCTGGCCCGTACGTCCGACCGCAGGGCCGGCAGGAGGATTTCCCGCAGTTCGGCGTTGTCGGCGATCGCCGGGTCGACGCCGCCCAGTTCGCAGATGGAAGCCCACAGTTCCTCGTCTCCTGCGAGGTGGGTGACTCCGCTGTGGCCCTGTCCTGGAGGGGTGCAGCCGGATACGAACAGGTGGCTGGGCGGAAAGCCGCTGTCGCACATGGCCAACGCCGTCTCGTAGGCGACGAGGCTGCCGAGGCTGTGTCCGAACAAGGCGTAGCTGAGCGGTTCGAGTTCCAGCAGCTCCGCGGCCACGGCGGCGCTCATCTGAGCGATGCTCCCGACGGGCGTCTCCGCGACACGGTCGCCCCGCCCCGGATACTGCACAGCCATGAGTTGTACATCCGCTGGGACGGCCGACGCCCAACCACCGTAGCTGACGGCGGAACCACCGGAATGCGGCAGGCAGACCAGGCGTGATGCCGGATTTCCTACATTGTTCATCGGCCGTATCCAGCCGGGTTGGCGACTTCCGACCATGGTTAATCCCCATATACCTAGAGCGCACGGGTTCCCAACGTGGTCACCCTCCCACGGCGATTACGCGGGGCTCGCCAATCTTTCGCCTCTCGTTCAGCGCGGGACGCCAGCCTGAAAGACCTCGGCAAGGAACGCCCTGAGGTGCTCACGAGGCATGTGATTCTTTCCCTCTCTCCCCTTGGCGAGAGGTGGCCCGTTCGCCGTTCGCCGCACTTTTCGCCCAGTCGGCAAGGAGACCCGGATGAGCCCGCCCGTCGCAAGCGTCCCCGCCCTCGATCTCACGGATCCGGCCACATTCGTACGAAACGACCCGCACGAGTTCTGGCGGACGGTTCGCGAACGAGAGCCGGTCTACTGGCACGGACCGACCGGTGGTCGGCAGGGATTCTGGGTGGTCGCGGGCTACGCGGACGTCCAGGCCGCGTACAACGACGCGGAGTCGCTGAGTTCGGGGCGCGGCACCGTCCTCGACGTGCTGTTGCGCGGCGGCGACCCCGCCGGCGGCAAGATGCTGGCCGTCACCGACCGGCCCCGCCACCGGGAGCTGCGGAACGTGCTGCTCCGGGCTTTCTCGCCTCGCGTTCTGCGTGATGTGGCGACGAAGGTGTCGGAGCGCACCTCGCGCCTGGTGCGTTCGGTCACCGAGATCGGATCGTTCGACTTCGCCACCGAACTCGCCGAGCAGATCCCCATGCACACGATTTGCGACCTGCTCTCGATACCCGAGCGGGACCGCAAGGATCTCCTGGAATGGAACAAGCGGGCGCTGTCCTCGGAAGAGCCCGAGGGCGATGAACTCGATGCGTCCAGCGCCCGCAACGAGATCGTCCTCTATTTCATGCAGCTCGCCCAGGAGCGCAGGGAGAACCCCGGTGACGATGTGATCAGCATGATCGCCGATGCCGAGGTGGAAGGCCGTCAGCTGACTCTGGAGGAAATCGCTCTCAACTGTTACAGCTTGATCCTCGGCGGCGACGAGTCCTCACGGATGACGGCCATCACAGCGGTGCTGGCGTTCGCCGAGAACGAGGACCAGTGGCGGGCGCTGATCTCGGGGGAGGTGAGCGTGGCGAGCGCCGTCGAGGAGGTGCTGCGATGGTCGACTCCCGCCATGCATTTCGCCCGCACGGCGACCCGGGACCTGCACCTCGGCGGCAGACAGGTGCGCGCTGGGGACATCGTGACCCTGTGGAACACCTCGGCCAACAACGACGAGTCCGCATTTCCGTCGCCGCGCGTATTCACTCCGTCCCGGCACCCGAACAAGCACATCTCCTTCGGCCACGGCCCGCACTACTGCGTGGGCGCCTACCTCGGCCGGGCCGAGGTGCGGGGTCTGCTCACCGCGCTCGTGGAGCACGTGCGGGACCTGGAACTGACGGGTGAACCGGCCCGCATCTACTCGAACTTCCTCTTCGGCTACAGCAGCCTGAGGGTCCGTTTCCACCCCCGCTGACAGGAGACCGGCACGGAGGGGAGGGGGCGGCCCCGGCGACTGGTGCGGGCCACTCCCTCCCCTCCGTGTCACCGAGCCTCGGCCTCCTCCAGGCTGCGCGCCAGGTGGGCCAGCGTGGGGGCCTCGAGGACGGTGCGCATCGGGACGTTGACCCGCAGCTCCTTGCGGATGCGGCTGCCGAGCTGCACGGCGAGGACGGATTGGCCGCCCAGGTCGAAGAAGTTGTCCTGCGGGGTCACCGACGGCTTCGCGAGGATCTCGCTGACCATCACACACAGCGCCTTCTCGTAGGAGGTGGCGTGCGTGGCGCCCTCGGCCTCTTCAGCCTCCCCCGCGGGTGAGGCCGGCGGGGCGGTGAGGAGCGCCCGCGTCGCGTCGTCGCGCAGCCTGCTCCGGTCGGCCTTGCCGTTGGGCGTGGTGGGGAAGGCGTCCAGAACCGTGACCACGCTCGGCACCATGTGTCCAGGCAGGGAGCGGGAGACGTGTGCCCGCAGCTCGGCCTCGGTGACCTGCGCCCCGGCGACGGTCGTGACGAATCCGGCCAGGCGCGCGTCGGCGAGACCGCCGGCCATCACGGCGACCGCGACGTCCACTGCCGGGTGGCCGGCCAGCCGTGCCTCCACTTCACCCAGCTCCACGCGGAATCCGCGCAGCTTGACCTGGTCGTCGGCGCGTCCGGTGAAGTACAGCCGGCCGTCCGCCCGACGAAGACCGCGGTCCCCGGAGCGGTACATCAGGCTCCCGGGCGGCCCGAGGGGGTCCGCGACGAATCGGGTCGAGGTGAGGCCGGGGCGGTTGAGGTACCCACGGGCCAAGCCGCTGCCCGCCAGATACAGCTCGCCCTCCTCGCCTTCCGCCGCGGGCCTCAGCCGGTCGTCGAGGACGTAGACCCGACCGCCGACCCAGGGGGTGCCGATGCTCACGTCCCCAGCGTCGGTGACCTGCCCGATCGACGCGCCGACGGTCACCTCGGTGGGGCCGTAGCCGTTGAACATCCGCCGTCCCCGCGACCACTCGCGCACCAACGCCGAGGTACACGCGTCGCCTGTCGACATGATGGTGCCGCCCTGGAGCAGGCCGGTGCCGTCGGTGACGCTCAACGCGACCGGGGGCAGCACCGCGTGGGTGATGTCGTGTTTGAGCAGCACCTCGCGCAGCGGCTCGCCCGGCAACAACTCCTCACGAGGAGCCATCACCAGGGTGGCGCCGTGCAGCAGCGCGAGGGCCACGTCGTAGAAGCCGGCGTCGAAGCTCATGGAGGCCCACTGGATGACACGCTCACCCGGGCGCACCTGGAACAGCGACGCCTGAGTGGCGACCATGTCGGAGAGCCCGGTGTGCGAGATCGCCACCCCTTTGGGCACGCCGGTCGACCCCGAGGTGTAGATGACGTACATCAGGTGCTGCGGGCGCAGCCGGGCCAGCCGCTCGTCCTGGCCGACGTCGCCGCCCGGGCGTTGCTCGCAGGCGTCCGCGAAGGCGGGCTCGTCGATGACGATCTGAGGGGTGTCCGTCTCGGGAAGGGAAGTCCCCGCGGTTCGTACGACGAGGACCGGTCGCGCGTCCTCCAGCATGTGGGAGATCCGCTCCGGCGGATAGCTGGGGTCCAACGGCAGGTAGGCGCCGCCGGCCTTGAGTACGGCGAGAAGGACGACGACGAGTGCGGGGGAGCGCGGTACGGCGACCGCCACGAGCGCGTCAGGGCGCACTCCCTCGGCGATCAGGGAGCGGGCGAGCCGATTGGCGCGCACGTTGAGTTCGGTGTAGCCCAGCGTGTGGTCGCCGAACACGACAGCCGGCGCGTCACCTGCCTGCGCAGCGATGGATTCAAACACTTCAGGAACCGTTTGCAACGTCGCACCCATTCCCTTCACATGGAGGTTCCGACCGATTCGCGACCGCACGTGAGAAACGCTCCGGCCGCGTATCCGGACAGAGTCGCCGCCACTGAACGACCGCCAGATTATGAGCCGGTGTGAGCGGCCCGGAGCGGCACGACAGAGAGCGGACAGGTGGCGCGGAGCCGCTTTCCTGGATCTTTCCGAGGGCGGATTGGGGTAACGCGCCAGGCGCGACTCTGCTCTTCAAAACCCCGCTGGAATCGAGTCCTTTACGACCACCTACGGAAGGCCGCCATGCTCGAAGGATGCATCCCTTGGCCCGAAGATCTGGCCGCGCTCTATCGCCGGAAGGGGTACTGGCAGGGCAGACCTCTCGGCGATCTGCTGCACGAGGCGTGCGCGGAGCACGGCGACCGCCCCGCTGTGGTGTGCGGTGAGCGCCGGATGACGTACGCGCAGCTCGCCACCGCGTCCGGTGAACTGGCCGGCGGGTTCCTCGACCGGGGCATCGGGCCGCTGGACCGGGTGGTGGTCCAGCTGCCCAACATCTGCGAGTTCGTCGTGGTGATGTGCGCGCTTTTCCGGGTCGGAGCGATCCCGGTCCTGGCCCTGCCGGGCCACCGCAGGAACGAGATCACGCATCTGGCCGGCCATTCCGGGGCGGTCGCGTATGTGATCGTCGACGAGGCGGGGGGCTTCGACTTCCGGGAGCTCGCCCGCCAGGTCAGGGACGAGCAGCCCGGTGTGCAACACGTGTTCGTCGTCGGGGACGCCGGCGAATTCACCGCGCTGGACTCGGTCACCTCCGCCAACCGCGACTTCCCGCGGGTCGACCCCAGTGAGCCGGCGATGTTCCTGCTGTCGGGCGGCACCACAGGGCTGCCGAAGCTGATTCCGCGCACCCACGACGACTACGCGTACCAGATGCGTGCCACCGCTGAGGCGGTGCGTATGGGCCCGGACGACGCGTACCTCGCAGTCAATCCGGCCGCCCACAACGCGGCGCTCGGCTGCCCCGGGGTGTTCGGCACACTCCTGGCGGGCGGCAAGTCGGTGCTCACCACCAGCGTCCGGCCCGACGACGTGTTCGAGGTGATCCGGCGGGAGGGCGTCACACTGACCACCGTGGTGCCGCCGGTGCTGCGGCTGTGGATGGACGCGGCCCAGAAGTCGGGTGTCGGCCTGTCGGGTGTCACCCTCCAGGTGGGCAGCTCGAAGGTGGACCCGACGCAGGCCGAGCAGGCCCTCAAGATCCTGGACTGCCCCCTCAGCCAGTGGTACGGCATCGGTGAGGGACTGCTGACGCATACCCGCCTGGACGACCCGCGGGAAGTGGTCGTCAACTCCGAAGGACGCGCCCTGTGCCCGGACGACGAGGTGCGGGTGGCCGATGCCGACGGGCGCCCGCTGCCGGTCGGTGAGGAGGGCGAGCTGATCACCCGCGGCCCGTACACGATCCGCGGCTACTACCGTGCCGAGGAGAAGAACGCGGAGGCGTTCACCCCTGACGGGTTCTTCCGCACCGGGGACCTGGCCAAGTTCCGGCCGGACGGAAACCTCGTGCTCGTCGGCAGGATCAAGGACATCATCAACCGCAGCGGCGAGAAGGTGCCCGCCGAGGAGGTCGAGGAGTACCTGCTCGCTCATCCGGCGATCCGGGACGCGGCGCTGGTGGGGGTCCCTGACCGGGCGCTCGGAGAACGCAGCCACGCGTTCGTCATCCTCAGCGAGGAGGTCGGGACTCCGCAGCTGAAGGCGCATCTGCGAGCGTGCGGGCTGGCGACGTACAAGATCCCGGACAAACTGATCGTCGTGGACGAACTGCCGCGCACCCCGGTCGGCAAGGTCGACAAGAGCGCGTTGCGCGCGATGGTCACGCGGCAGAGGGCCGCCTGACGGAGGCCACTGGGGGCAGCGGGGAGCTGACCCGACCGAGCACAGGTCCTGAGGGGGCCGGACGTGGTCCGGCCCCCTCAGGCATCGGTGCCCGGCCCGCACAGCTGCCGGCCTGTCGGCCAGGAGGTCAGGTCTGCTCCGTCACCCCCACCGGCTCGCCGACGCGCTTTTGTTCACCGCCTCCGGCCAGCCAGCGCAGCAAGGGGCCCGTCATCGCGGTCGTGACCACCGCCATGACGACGAAGACCGCGTACAGCCCCTCGTCGAGCAGGCCCGCTTCCAGCCCCACGCCGAGTGCGATGAGCTCGGTGAGCCCCCGGGTGTTCATCAACGTGCCGAGCACCGCGGCCTCGCGGCAGGGCAGCCCCTGCGAGCGGGCGGCGATCCAGGTGCCCGCGAACTTCCCGACCACCGCGACCAGCGTGATCAGGCCGAGGTCGAGGAGGTCCGAACTGTCCATCGCCGAGAGGTCGACCTGCTGCCCGGCCACGACGAAGTACAACGGCAGCAGCAGCACGGTGATGCCCTGGGTGCGTTCTGCGAGGCTTTCCCTGACCGCCGGATGTTCGTGCCTGGGAACGACCAGACCGAAGAGGAACGCCCCGATCACGAAGTGCAGACCGATCATCTGAGTCAGCGCCGCTGAGAGGAGCGCACCGAGGAACACCGTCGTGAGGATGCTCGCGGGGAGCGGCTCCCCCGGGCGCGCCCTGGCCAGCACCCGCTTCATCAAGGGCCGTCCCCAGACGACCAGGGCGATCGTGTACGGCACGACGAGAAGCACCTGCCAGTGCTGCCCGCCGCGCGCCACGCTCTGCACGACCGCGAGCATCGTCCACGCGGCGAGGTCGCAGAACGCCGCGGCGGACAGGGCGAGCGTGGCGGTCAGCGAGCCCTGCATGCCGCGGTCGGTGATGATGCGTGCCAGCACCGGGAACGCCGTCACGGATACGGCCACTCCGATGAACAGCACGAACGCAGTACTGTTCGTGCTCTCGTGCTCGCGCAGCAGATACCCACCGAGGCCGAGACCGAGGGCGAAAGGCAGCAGGGCCGAGCCGACCGCGGCGACACTCGCCACCCGGCCGGAGCCGCGCAGCCTGCCGAAGTCGAACTCCATGCCGACGAGGAACATGAACAGCAGGAGGCCGAGATCGGCGAGAGTGCCGAGATGAGGACGCACCTCGGCGGGGACGAGCCAATCCGTGAGCGCGCCGTGGAAGAGGGTGGGGCCGAGCAGGATGCCGCCGAGCACCTCGCCGATGACCGCGGGCTGGCCCAGTCGGCCGGCCAGCGCCCCCATGAGCCGGGCCACGAGCACGATGAGCGCCACGTCGCCCAGGAGTACCGCTACTTGAGTTCCGGTCACTGGCGTTCACCCGTCGGCCGGTGCACGCACGCGGGAACCAGGTCAGCGGGCTCGCGCACGGCTCGGCCTGTCGTCGTTGTCGTCGGTGTCCAGGCACCAGTACCGCCGTAGCCCGTACAGCAGCGGCCGGGGCTGGTCTTCGTGGTGCGTCTCGATGTGGCGGATCTCGCCGAAGACCACGAAGTGGTCGCCGACCGCGACGGTCCCGGAGACCCGGCAGTCGGCGACGGAGTGCGCGCTCTGGGTCAGATGCGGTCCCCCGGATTCCGGCCCCGCCGACCACTCGACGCGCTCGAAGCGTTCCGGGTCGCCCGACGCGAAGAGATCGGCTGCGGTGCGGGCCGCATCGTGCAGGAGGTTCACGGCGAACACGCCCGAACTCAGCACCGCTTCCAGGGTCGGGCTGGCCTGGCGCAGGCAGACCAGGAGAGTCGGCGGATCGAGGGCCACGCCGGCCACCGAGGAACATGTCATGCCCCACGGCCTGCCGTCCGGGTCCCGCGCCGTCACCACGGAGACACCGGCTGGCAGGGCGGCCATCATGGAGCGGAACTCGGCAGGCCGCGCCGTCTGCGGAACCGCGGCGTCCAGCACACGCTCCGACATCGTCAACCCCTCACCTTCGGTCGGGCCACGCGGGGCCGTGGCGTGAAGTCGGGAATCCGGGGACCAGAGGATTGCGGGAACGACCGGTGCCGACCGTCTCCGGCCGGCACTGCTTTCAAGACATCAGGCGACGAGGGGCGCCAGCCGCTCTTCGGGACTCATCTGCTGCAGGTGGGCGAAGTACTCGTACTGGCTGGGCAGCCTGCGGACCTGCGCCTCGGCCTGCGCCTTGACCCGTTCGAACTCCGCGGTCGCCCGGGTGTCGTCGAACAGGTGCAGGGCCGGGGCGGCAGGTGTCTTGATACCGCCGAGCCCCATCAGCATCGCGACGTAGGAATAGGACTCGAAGCCGTGGTAGTGCTCGAAGACCGTGTCGCTGTCGGGGAGCTTGACCTTCCACTGCTCGATGCGCTCAGCCAGCCTGTCGGGCATCGGGCGGGTCTTGGTGTCCTTCCAGTACTGGTTGTCGGCCCGCTCGGCGGCGTAGTAGTGCAACACGAGGAACTCCCGCACGCCGTCCATCACCCCGGCGACTTGGCGGTTGTAGGAGCGGCGCAGTCCGTCGTCGTCCTGCCCGCCGGGGAAGTGCTTGACAAGTTGCTCGATGGCGTTCTGGATGAAGAAGATGCCGGTCGACTCCAGCGGCTCCACGAATCCGCTGGAGAGGCCGATGGCCACGCAGTTGTTCACCCACGAGCGTTCGCTGCGCCCGATGCGCATGCGGATGTGGTTGGCCTCCAGGTCGGTGGCTGCCGGGCCGACGTGCGCGCGCAGGGTGCGCTCGGCCTCCTCCGGGGAGCAGTAGTCGCGGGCGTAGACGTACCCGGTGCCGATGCGGCCGAAGAGCGGAATGTTCCAGATCCAGCCGGCGTCCTGCGCCGTGGCGGTGGTGTACGGGTTGATGCCGCGCACCGCCATGTCCGCGGGTACCCGCAGGGCGACTGCGCTGTCGTTGGGCAGGGTGTCCTGGTACGACTGGAACGGGGTGCCGAGCGCCTTGTTCAGGAGCATTCCCCGGAACCCGGTGCAGTCGATGAACAGGTCGCCCGCGACCTCGCCGTGCTCCTTGGTGAGGACGTGCTGGATGGCGCCGCGCTCGTCCACGCGGACGTCCTGCACGTCGTCGAGGATGTGGCGCACGCCGCGCTTGGTGGCCCACTTGGTGAGGTAGCCGGCGAGCATCGCGGCGTCGAAGTGGTAGGCGTAGGGGAACTGGGAGTTCTGTTCGGTGAGGGTGCTGCGGCCCGGCGACTCGGACTCGCCTCCCTCCGACTGGTCCCGCTTCAGAAGCGAACCGCCCAGGCTGCGTGGTGAACTCTTGTGCTCGCAGAGCGCGGCGATCACCGAGGTGTCGAGGTCGAAACGGTCGCTGGGCCGCTTGTGGAGCCACCAGTCCGCCAAGGGGACGCCATCGACGACCCGGGGACGCTCGAACGGGTGGTAGAAGTGGCTACCCGGAGTGCGCCAGTTCTCGAACCGGATGGCGAGCTTGTAGGTGGCCTGGCATTCCGGCATCCATTCACGCTCGTCCAGGCCCAGGTATGCGAAGAAGTGGCGAACGGTACTGAACGTGGCCTCGCCGACGCCGATCGTAGGAACGTTCTTCGACTCGACGAGTGTCACGGAGACGCGGTCCCCGAAGGCTGCCCGGAGGTATGAGGCTGTCATCCACCCGGCTGTTCCGCCACCGACGATAACCACGTTCTTAGCCATTTTCCCTCGCTTCTCCGGCCTACGTGTCACGGCTCGCTGGGTTCGCTTTCGCCCGAACTCTCGCACTCGCCCGCCGAAAGTACTGGCGCCTGAAAAGATCTCGGAAAGACCCGAAAGAATCCGAAGGATTTCTGAAGGCGAAAGAATGCGGAAACATTTACCGACCCGCTCCCGGCGGAGGGGTACGTTCTGCTGCCGCGCGCGTGCGGGAGCGAGCCCCGGTGCCGCGTGATGTCACCTAGACGCCATCGTGCCGCTTGACATGGCGGCGGCGTGGCGTCATGGTGGCGTCATGGACCTCACGCCTTATGTCTCCGGCTTGCGCCGGGAGCTCACGGGAGCGGCCGGGGCCGGGACCGACGAGGCCAGGGCGCTCGCCGAGCGCCTCGTCGCGCCGCTGGAGTCAGCGACCCGGCTGGTGCTGCTGGAGGCACTGGCCGACGCCGCGGAGGAGATCAGCCGGGCCCTCGGGCCCAGATCGGTCGACGTACGGCTGCGTGGCCAGGACCCCGAGTTCGTCGTCGCGCCAGGCCCGGACTCCGTGGCCGGCCATGGTGCGGCGAGCGGGGACAGTCGTACCTCCGGTGAGGTCGTGGCGCCGACGGCGGGAGCGCTGCCACCGGCACCTGAGTCCGATGGCAGCGGGACCTCACGTGTCACCTTCCGGCTGCCCAACAGCCTCAAGTCCCGCGTGGAGCAAGCGGCAGGGTACGGCGGTCTTTCGGCGAACGCCTGGCTTCTGCGGGTGGTCGCCGCCGCTGTGGAGGCGGACGAGATCCAACGGACGCAGTCGCGCGGCCGGCGGATGGCCGAACGCTTCACCGGCTGGGCGCGGTAGCTCCGCCCCTGCTCATTCCGCCTCCTCGGCGGATACGCAACCCATCGCCCACGACAGACGGGGACACCCATGCCGACCTACGAGACGCCCGGGCCGATCTCGGCCGCCCTCCATGTGCCGGCGGGCACTGTCCGGCTTCTCGCCACGGACCGTACCGACACCCGGGTCGAGGTGCGGCCCCGCGACGCGGGCAACAAGGCGGACGTCCGGGCCGCCGAGCAGACCCGGGTGGATTACGAGAGCCGCAAGCTCAAGCTCAGGGCGCCCCGGCAGCGCGGCGCGAGCGGCCCGAACGGGATCCTCGACGTCGTCGTCGAGCTGCCCACCGGCTCCGACCTGGAGGTCCGGGGATCCTCCGTGAACCTGCGCAGTGAGGGCCGACTGGGAGAGTTCCGGTGCCGTAGCGCGTCCGGTGCCATCGACCTGGACGCGACGGGACCACTCGACCTCCACAGCGCGAGCGGTGACGTCACGGTCAACCGCGTGGTGGGCCGTATCGAGGTCAGGCTGGGTTCCGGCGATGTGCGCATCCGCGAGATCGACGGCTCGGGGAGCGTCAAGAACTCCTCGGGCGACCTGCACGTCGGTGACGTCGCCGGGGACGTGCGACTGAACGCTGCCAGCGGTGACGTCTTCGTCGCCGTGGCCAACGCCGACGTGCACGCCAAAGCCGCCACAGGGAACGTCGTGCTCGCCGAGGTGAGAGGAGGCTCGGTCGTCGCCGAGACCTCTACGGGGCAGTTGGAGATCGGCATCCGCGAGAGCGTGGCGGCCTGGCTGGACCTGTGCTCCCAGACGGGCAGTGCCCACAGCTCCCTGACCACGACCGACGGACCACAGCAAGGAGAGGAGACCGTGAAGGTGGAGGCCCGGACCGTCTCGGGCGACATCGTCATCCGCCGTTCCTGAACTGCGCTCGGGCCGCACCGAAGGATCGACGCAGCACGCAGCACGCAGCACGCAGACGCAGCACCAGCACGCACGCAGCACGCCCAGGGGCGCGCCTCCCTCTCACCGGCGCACGCCCCCGGCCGCTGCCCCTCATGGCTGACAGGCACAGCCACGACATGAGAGAGAGTCCATCATGCCCCGATCCGAGGCCGCGATCTCCGTGGCCGGACTGCGCAAAGCATTCGGGTCGAAGGCCGTCCTCAACGGCATCGACCTGCACGTACCCACCGGTTCGATCTTCTCCCTGCTCGGTTCCAACGGAGCGGGCAAGACGACCACGGTCCAGATCCTGTCCACGCTCGTGCCCTCTGATGCCGGAACCATCCACATCGCAGGGCACGACCTGTCCCGCGAGCCCGAGGCGGTCCGCTCGGTCATCGGCGTGACGGGCCAGTTCTCCGCCGTGGACAACATGCTCACCGGCGAGGAGAACCTGCGCCTGATGGGCGAGCTGAACCATCTCAGCAGGCGCGACGGACGGCAGCGTGCCCGCGCGCTGCTGGAGCAGTTCGAGCTGGTGGATGCGGCCAAGAAGCTCCCGGCCTTCTACTCCGGCGGTATGCGCCGCAGGCTCGACCTGGCGATGGGCCTGGTCGGCCGGCCGCGCATCATCTTCCTCGACGAGCCCACCACGGGTCTGGATCCGCGGAGCCGCCGCTCGATGTGGGAGACCATCAGGCGCCTGGTGCGCGACGACGGCGTCACTCTCTTCCTCACCACGCAATACCTGGACGAGGCGGACGAACTGTCCGATCGCATCGCCGTCCTGGACCAGGGGAAGCTCGTCGCGCAGGGCACGGCTGACGAGTTGAAACGGCAGGTGACCGGAGGACACATCCGGCTCCAGTTCGCCGACCGGTACTGGCTCGACCAAGCCGTCGCCCAGCTCGGGGAGGGCGCGCGCGACGACGAAGCACTCGTGCTGAAGGTGCCGACCGACGGCAGTGTCGGTGCGCTCAATCACGTGCTCGACCGGATCGAGGCGCAGGCCATCGAGGTGGCCGGAGTGACGGTGCACACACCCGACCTCGACGACGTCTTCCTCGCGCTCACCAGCCAGCCCACCCCGCAGAAGGAGACCCCTCGATGAGCAGCATGACCCTGACCCTGCGGGACTCCGGCACCATGCTCCGCCGCGACCTGCGGCACACCATGCGCAACCCCTCCTTCCTGATCGCCTCCATCGGCATGCCGGTGGTCATGCTGCTGATGTTCGTCGGCCTGTTCGGCAAGTCGCTCGGCGAAGGCGTCATGTCGGGGGGCAGCGGAGACTACATCGACTACGTCGCCCCTGGCATCATCCTGATGACCGGTGCCTTCGGCTCCGGGTCGACCGCGGTCTCCATCTGCCTCGATATGACCGAGGGCATCGTCGACCGGTTCCGCACGATGGCGATCGCCCGCTCCTCGGTGCTGACCGGCCAGGTCGTCGGCAGCGTCATCCGGGCGATGATCAGCGTCGTGCTGGTCACCTGCGTCGCGTTCCTGATGGGCTTCGACCCCAACGCCCACGCTCTCGAATGGCTCGCGGCCGCCGGTGTCTTCGCCATGCTGACCTTCGCGCTCACATGGCTCGTCGTAGCCTTCGGTCTCCTCACCAAGAACCCGGCCGGAGCGAACACCGCCACTATGCCGCTGCAGTTCCTCCCCTTCCTCAGCAGCGCCTTCGTGCCGACCGACTCCATGCCGGCCGGGGTGCGCTGGATCGCGGAATACCAGCCTTTCACCCCGGTCACCGAGACCATGCGCGGCCTGCTTCTGGGCGGCGAGATCGGCGCGAGCGCCTGGCAGTCGGTCGCCTGGTGCGCCGGTATCGCCCTGGTCGGTTACGTCTGGTCGAAGCGCCTCTACAACAACAAGGCGGCGATCCGCTGACATCGGCACATCCGTCAAAAGCACAGCCAACTTCTCTCATGGAGAGGCAGTCATGCCTGCTGAGAACTTCGACATCATGGACCCTGCCCTGGTGGAAGACGCGTTCGGTCAGTACGGGCGACTGCGGGAGGAACAGCCGCTGACGCCCATCGTCTACCCGGGCGTGGACACCACCATCTGGCTGGTCACTCGCTACGAGGACGTCAAGGCCGTCCTCAACGACCCTCGTCTGGTGCGGGACCGTCGCAGCGTCCCCGGCATGGAGGGACCGAGCATCACCGACCGGATGATCGAGGCCTACGGGCTGCCCGAGGAGTACCGCGACTACTTCGAAGGCATGGTGATCATGGATGGCAAGAACCATGCCCGGCTGCGGACCCTGGTCACGCCCTCGTTCACGGTCCGCCGGGTCAACGAGCGCCGTGAGCGCGTCGGCTGGATACTGGACCAGATTCTGGACGGTGTCGCAGGCAAGGAGCAGATCGACCTGATCGAGGACGTGGCCTTCCCGTTGGCCGGGAACGTGGTCTGCGACCTCATAGGAGTCGATGAGCAGGACTGGCCGCGGTTCCACCGCTGGATTCACGACTTCAACGTCGGCGACCCGGCGCTGCTGGTCACCTGCGTCCCAGAGATGATCGAGTACACGAAGGCCCTGATCGAGCGGCGCAGGTCGGCACCGGGCGACGACATGATCTCGCGCATGATCCAGACCAGCGACGAGGACGGCGGCCGGCTCACCGACACCGAGATGGTGAACATGGTGCTCCTGCTGCTCCACGCGGGGCACAACCCGACGGCACACTTCGTCGCCAACGCGGTGCTGGCGTTCCTCGACAATCCCGACCAGCTCGAGCTGCTGCGCTCGAAGCCGGAGCTGGTGCAGGGCGCCGTCCGCGAGATGCTGCGCCTCGGCGGCTCCGTGCACCTGGTCGCGCCGATGTACGCGACCGAGGACGTGGAGATCGCGGGGGTCCGCGTCCGGCAGGGCGAGGCCGTCATGGCCGCGTTGGCGGCCGCCAACGGCGATCCGCGCAGGTTCCCGGAACCCGTACGGATCGACCTCACCCGGCAGATGGGACCCGGAGACGGACATGTCGCCTTCGGACACGGTCCACACTACTGCCTAGGCGCGGCGCTGGCCAAGCTCACGGGCGAGGCCGTCTTCGAGCGGCTGATCATCAAGGAGAAGGGGCTGACCCTGGCGGTGCCGCGGGAGGCGCTCGAACGGCAGCAGATGCCGGGTGCCTACCAACTGAAGAGCCTCCCGGTCCGCCTGTGACATGTGGGGCACAACCGAGGAGGGGGTGGAAGAGACTCGGTCTCTTCCACCCCCTCCTCGATTGTGCCCGAGTTCCTCGGTTGTGCTCGGGCGGAGACAGGCCTGGTCGGCCGAGGGTCAGCGACCGCTGCCGGAAGTCGTCTGGTTGTCCAGCGTGAGGGCCGTGCAGCGGACACCGCCGCCGCCCTTGCGCAGCTCAGAGGTGTTCAGCTCGACCACCGTCAGACCGCGCTCGCGCAGGGTCGCCGCGAAGCGTGGGGCACCACGCGTCATGGTGACCGTGTCGCCGTCGCTGACCAGGTTGAGCGCGAACGCGTGCGCCTCCGCGCTCTCGACCTCGATCAACTCCAATCCGAGGTCCGCCAGCCTGCCCCGGCTCGGGTCGTCCAGCGCCCCGGGGTAGTAGCCGAGTGTGTCCTCGTCGATCACGGCGACCGCGAGATCCACGTCGTACCACTGGTCGCTGACGGTGTGCAGCGGCACCACCTCGTGACCGAAGAGGTCGGCCAGAAAGCCGTGCATGCGCTGGTCCGTGCGCCGTCCGTAGCCCGCCAGGAGGAGCCGGCCGCAGGCCAGCGCGTCCCCCTGGCCGCTGAAGGAGTACGGCGCGTCGAGGACCTCGAAGCCGTTCTCCTTCAGCCACGAACGGAAGTAGGGGATCTCCTCCAGGCGGGCGGCCGGCGGATCGCCCAGAACGGCACGCTGATCGGAGACGAAAGCGGCGTTGGCTGTGTAGACCATGTCAGGGCACTCGGGAGCGGATTCCATGCGGCGAACGCGGCGTCCGGCCGCTCGGTGCGCGGCCGAGATCGCCGTGTGCTCGGCCACGGCGGCAGCGACGTCGGGCTGGCAGCTCTTGTCCATGTAGGGGTTGATCTCATAGCTGATCCGGAAGTACGCGGCATCGGACATCAGCAGATCGCGATTCATGTGGTCTCCAGAAGACAGCGGACGCGAAGGTTCGATCCCGTCGTCCAACAGGGCCCCCGCGACCTTGTGGACGACTCCGGTTCTGCTCTGCGCGGGAGGGCGGGGCCCTTCGGCGCCACAGGGCTCCCGCCTCAACTTGTGATAGACCCCATCCAGGGACTCTGTGACCGTTTGAACAGAAAGCTGTCAGATAGAGCCACGATCGGCGTCCGGCGGTCCGGCCTCGCACGTGCCGTTCAACGCCTCGGCCATCGCGTTGCCACAGCTGTCCGCGACCGAGCCGGCCGGCCGAAGCGCCCGTGGGGATACGCGGCGGGGTGCCGCGTGGCGGGGGTCGGGACACGGCTGTCCTCTCGATCGCCTCCCGGCCCTCCCGGCCCTCACGCGCCCGCTCGCCGCGCGGCGGGACCTCACTTGGCGTCGGCGTAGCACCGGACGACGGCGGTGGTGAAGGGGAAGCGGACCGGGGTGTCACCGAAGGCGGCGCGGGCGGCCTGCCGGCCGGCGGCGTCGATGGCCTCGCGCACCAGGTCGGCCTCCTCGGCGGGGCAGTGCACGATGACCTCGTCGTGCTGGAAGAACACCAGTTCGGCCGCCAGCTTCGCGAGCCGCTGCCGCAGCCCCGCCAGCATCAGGACCGCCCAGTCCGCGGCGCTGCCCTGCACCACGAAGTTCCGGGTGAAGCGGCCCCTCGCC
>NZ_JASKYT010000629.1:0-1763 GCF_041028275.1 Streptomyces sp. PU-14G | reverse complement strand
GGGACGGGGGTTCAGAGGAAGTAGAGGCGGTTGAGTGAGACGCTCTCGGCGGGTTCGGAGCGCAGCGGCTCGCCGTCCAGGGTGACCAGCCCGGTCCGCTGGTCCACGTCCACCGCGCCCAGCCGCGTGTTGTGCACCAGGTCGGCGGGGCCGATGCCCCGGGTGCCGCGGACGGCGACCCGGCGGCGCCGGGTCGGCAGCGTGTCGCCGCCGTGTTCGGCGGCGGCGCGGGAGACGAACGCCACGGACAGCTCGGCGGGCGCCGCCCCGTGACCGCCGAACAGCGGGCCCAGCACCAGCGGCTCGCTGGTGTCGGTCGCCGCGTTGGGGTCGCCTGTCACACCCCAGGCGGGGAAGCCGGACTTGAGCACCATCTGCGGCTTGGCGCCGAAGTAGGCGGGGTGCCACAGCACGATGTCGGCCATCTTGCCCGGCTCGATGGAGCCGATCTCGTGGGCGAGGCCGTGCGCGAGGGCCGGGTTGAGGGTGAGCTTGGCGATGTAGCGCAGCACGCGCGCGTTGTCGTCTCCGGCTCCGGTGACCGACGCGGCGCCGTCGAGGTCGCCCAGCTCGGCCTTGAGCTTGGCCGCCATCTGGAAGGTGCGCCGCACCGTCTCGCCCGCGCGGCCCATGCCCTGCGCGTCGGAGGAGGTGATGCCGATGGCGCCCAGGTCGTGCAGCACGTCCTCGGCGCCCATGGTGCCCGCGCGGATGCGGTCGCGGGCCATGGCCGCGTCGCCGGGCAGGTCGGTCTTCAGGTCGTGCACCGAGACGATCATGCCGTAGTGCTCGGCGACCGCGTCCCGGCCGAACGGCAGTGTGGGGTTGGTGGAGGAGCCGATGACGTTCGGCACGCCCGCCATGCGCAGCACGTTGGGTACGTGGCCGCCGCCGCAGCCCTCGATGTGGAAGGCGTGGATGGTCCGCCCCTCCAGCACCGCGAGGGTGTCCTCGACGGCCAGGGCCTCGTTCAGCCCGTCGCTGTGCAGGGCGACCTGCACGTCGTACTCCTCGGCCACCCGCAGCGCGGTGTCCAGCGCGCGGTGATGGGCGCCCATGTCCTCGTGCACCTTGAAGCCGCAGGCGCCGCCCTCGGCCAGCGCTTCGACCAGGGGGGCGGGGTGGGAGGAGGAGCCGCGGCCCAAAAAGCCGATGTTGACCGGCCAGGCGTCGAACGCGGAGAACGCGTGCCCCAGCGCCCACGGCGAGTTGACGCCCACGCCCCACACCGGGCCGAACTCCTGGCCGATGATCGTGGTGGTGCCGGAGGAGAGCGAGGCCTCCATGATGCGCGGCGAGAGCAGGTGGACGTGGGTGTCCACGGCGCCCGCGGTGGCGATGAGGCCCTCGCCGGAGACGATCGAGGTGCCGGTGCCCACGACGACGTCCACCCCGTCGAGCGTGTCCGGGTTGCCCGCGCGGCCGATCGCGTGGATGCGGCCCTCGCGGATGCCGATGGACACCTTGCGGATGCCCTGCACCGCGTCGATGACCAGCACGTTGCTGATCACCACGTCGCACGTCTCGCGGACGGCGGCTGCCTTGAGGTGGAGTCCGTCGCGCGCGGTCTTGCCGAACCCGGCCAGGAACTCGTCGCCGGGGTGCTGGGAGTCGGACTCGACGCGGACGACGAGCCCGGTGTCGCCCAGCCGCACCCGGTCGCCCGCGCGGGGCCCGTGCACGGCCGCGTACTCGTGCGGGTCGACGCTCATGCTTCGTCCTCCTCGGGGTGCGGGGGGCCGGGTGCGGGCGCGGCGTCCGGG
>NZ_JASKYT010000628.1:0-1836 GCF_041028275.1 Streptomyces sp. PU-14G | reverse complement strand
GGGGCGGGCCGGAGGTCTACCTCACGCCGGCCTCGGGTACTCCGAGTGCGTGCCGGAGATTGCGTACCGCGTGGTAAAGCCGCGATTTCACCGTGCCCGGTGGGATGCCGAGCACGCGGGACACCTCGCGCGTCGACCGCCCCGTGTAGTACGTCTCGTACAGCACCTCCCGGTGCGCGGGCGAGAGCGTCTGGAACGCCTTCACGAGCACCAGTGAGGACAGCACGCGGTCCACGTCGTCGGTGTCGGCCAGCACGTCCTCCAGCCAGGCGGTGCCGTCGACTTCCTTGGGGCGTGCGCTGCGCAGGCGATAGTCGTCGATGACGAGGTTGCGGGCCACCCTGAACAGCCACGGACGCAGGTCCTGACCCCGTCCGCCGACGAGTTGCTGGTTGCGCCAGCATCGCAGCAGCGTCTCCTGCACGACGTCCTCGGCCCTTTGGTGGTCGCCCCCCAGCAGTTGGAGCACATAGCCCTGTAACGGACGCGCGTGCTGTTCGTAGAGCGAGCGCGTCGCCCGTTCCTGGGCGCTGGTCGCGCCGTCCGACCCCAAGACGATCCAGCTCACAGGATGATTCCCCTCGATTCGAGCCGCCGGATACGGCGGGCTGGCCTCGGGACTCGCGCGGCGGGTCCCCTCACGAAATCGAGAGTTTGGTGAGAGGCGATGCACATGCCTTTGACGACCGATTGCCTTGAGGGCGGCGCACGGCAGCGCCCCACAAAAGGCATGAAAAGCCGCATCCCGCAAAACCAGGTGCTTAATCTGCCTTACGTGGATTTAGATGCGGGCTCTGCGAGAGGAGTTCACGACAACTGGTGCCACCCTGTGTGACGCTCGTCACTTCAGCCTCCGTGGAAGGCTTCTGGGTACCGACGTCCACCGGCGTTCATCGACGTCCATCCGCTGTTGATGTCGCTGGTCAGCGGCGTGCATCGAGCAGAAGAGCCGGACAGAAAACCGGATGTGGTCAGGAGCCGCCCCCCTGCGCACCGGCGGCACGCGCCGTGCCGACGAATTCCTCCAGTCGGCGCCGGACGCGACGCAGCACAGCCATGTCGTCCGCTGTCGGCCCCGATTCCGAGGAAAGCCTCGACCAGGCGGCGAGCAACTCGCGCCCATACGTACGCAGCGGGCGCGGATCGGTGAGCATGTGCCAGTTTCCGACCGCCCGCTCGAGATATCCGTGTGCGCGGGGGTCACGCAGTGCGTGACACAGCCGGGCGAGGTCGAGGTAAATAGCCGTGGAACTCGCGTGGTCGCCGGCCAGGAAGGCGACATAGGCCTCCAGATCGCGGGCTTCCACCGTGTAGGGATGCGCCTCGCCCTACGTGCGCACGGCGTGCTCCCGCATGCGGAAGGCCAGCACCATGGCGCGTTGCGCCTCACCCCCGGCCGCGGCCCGGTTGATGTGCGCCACGGCGTCCTGGAGTTCCTCCGGAACCGCGGGCCGGGCGAGACCGGCCGGTTCGGCCACCTGCTCGGACGGCTCGGGGATGGCCGCGACGGCGCCGGGGGCGAGCTGCGTCTCTTCCTCTCCCGCGCCTCTGTGCGGGCCGTGTTCGGGCCCAGCCCCAGAGCCGAGTGACGGCTCGGGCCCAGCCCCGGACCCCAGTGACGGCTCGGGCGCAGCCCCGGACCCCGATGACGGCTCGGGCGCGGCCCCGGACCCCCGTGACCGCTCGGGCCCAGCCCCGGACCCCMGTGACGGCTCGGGCACGGCCCCGGAGTCGAGCGCGCCCTGGGAGCCGGGCGCACCCGCGGAGCCAGGCGCGCCCTCGGGGCGAGCTGCGTCTCTTCCTCTCCCGCGCCTCTGTGCGGGCCGTGTTCGGGCC
>NZ_JASKYT010000627.1:0-2905 GCF_041028275.1 Streptomyces sp. PU-14G | reverse complement strand
GTGCTGCTCCAGGCCGACCTGACCGCCGTCGCACCAGGCCCGCTGGAGCGCGAGCTGGGCGCCTTCCTCGCCGTCCTGGCCGACGTCGAGTCCAAGGGCGGCGCCCACCCGCACCTGGCCGTGCCTGCGGGCCACGTCGTCGTGGGGGAGGGTGGCGGCGTGGTCGCCCGCGCGGATGGCGCGGACGGCGGCGGCCAGCAGGGTGGCGTCCGGCGCGGGCGGGCCGTCCGGGACCGGCTCGGGCGGTGTGCGCGGCGGCGTGCGGCGCGCGTCGGCGCGGGACAGCAGGACGTCGCCCTCCGCCGACTCGGCGGCGGGCGCGTGGCCCATCTCGCGCAGCCGGGCGAGGAGTTGGTCGGGCGGGGCCTGGGAGGCCAGCACCGTGGGGGCCAGCAGGCGCAGCCGCAGCGGTGCCGCGCGGCGGTCGGCGAGGATCTCGGCGAGCAGCGTGTCGTCGTCGCAGCGTACGTACGAGGAGGCGGCGCCCACCCGCACCTGGCCGTGCCTGCGGGCCACGTCGTCGATCAGGTACGTCAGCGGCTGCGGCACCGGCGTGCTGGAGTGGGCGGCGAGGAAGGCGTGCAGGTCGGCGGCGGTGCGGCCGGCGTCGAGGGCGCGGCGCACCGAGTCGGGGGTGAACCGGTAGACGGTGGCGCCGCCCTTGGACTCGACGTCGGCCAGGACGGCGAGGAAGGCGCCCAGCTCGCGCTCCAGCGGGCCTGGTGCGACGGCGGTCAGGTCGGCCTGGAGCAGCACCTCGCTCAGCGGCTCGGGCAGGTGCGGGGCGAGGGCGTGGGCGACCGCGTCGAGGGTGGCCTCTGCGGGCGGCTCGCCCGGTGCGGTCTCACTCCGGGCGGTCGCCTCCACCAGGGGGCGCACGAAGGAGGCGAGTGCGCCACGGCCGGTCACGCCCAGCGACTCGGCCTCGTCGAGGGTCCAGTGCATCAGGCGGGTGGGCAGGTCGGTGCCGCTCTCGTCGCCGGGCTGCCCGTCGGCGGCGGCCCGGCCCGCCCGTACGCCCTGCAGCGGCCGTTCCCAGTGCAGCCGCTCGCGCAGCGCCGCACGGTCGGGCACCGAGCCGGCGTCGAGCCCGGCGAGGAGGGCGAGGGTCCGGTGCCGCACCTGAGGCGCCGGGCTGCGGTCGAGGCCGGGACCCAGCGGGGCGAGAGCGCGTTTGCGGGCGTCCCGCGCGTCGCGCTCGCCCACCAGCCCTGCCACCCGCGTCGCCCGGTACCAGGCCGTCACCAGCCGCGCCCAGCGCTCGGCGGGTCCGGCGCGGAGCCATTCGTCGTACGCGGGCGTGGGCGCGTAGGCCTCGTCGACCTCCCCGTCGGAGGCCACCAGTCCGGCCGCGTAGGCGAGTTCGATCCAGAAGGCGGCGGTCGGCTCGGGCACGTCGAGGGCGACGGCGGTCCGCTTGAGGTCGCGCACGCCGAGCCCGCCCGCGCGCAGCACCGGCGGCGGTTCGGTCTCCCACGACGACAGCAGTTCCTCGACGGTCGTCAGCGCCGTCATCGCCTGGCCCGCCGCCGTTCCGTCCACCGTGCCCGTCGGATGCGAGCGCGCGACCGCGACCGGCGGCGCCGTCGGCTCCAGCACCCGGTGCGCCCGGCCTCCGCGCAGGTGCAGTGCCACCTCGCGCGGCAGGACGACACTGCCGGCGGCGGTCCCCGTGCCGCCGGGCGCGTCCGTGCCGGTGGGAATCAGCAGCGCCCGCTCCAGTAGCCAGACGACCGGCGGCGGGGGCGCCGTCAGGTCGACGGCGCCGTACGGCGGCCCCCACTCCAGCTTCCGCAGCACCGACTCGGCCCCCTCCGGCGCCTGCGCCAGCAGCGCGGACATCCGCTCCGGATCGCCGAACAGCGCGGAGAGGGCCGCCAGCGCGCTCACCGGATCGTGCGTCGCGGGGAGTCCCGCGTGCGCCAGCGCCTCCTGCAGGCGGGACGGCGAGGGCTTCGCGGAACCCGCCGCCGCCACCGCCTCGGCCAGCGTGGGGCCCAGCCCGGTCGGTGAGGGCGACGTCAGCAGTTCCCTGGCCGTGCGGACCAGCCGGGGGCGCTCCCGCGCCCCCCACACCAGGGCCCGCGCCCGCAGCTCGGCCAGCGCGTGCGGCAGCCGCGCGCCCGCCTCGTCACCGGGGAGCAGCGCGGCGAGGGCGCTTGGGGGCGTCGCGGTGGTCTCCCGCGGTTCGGCTCCGGTGGGCGCCGCCGGTGGCTCCGGGGCGACGGCCAGGGCCTCGGCCGTCTGGAGGGCGAACCGGTCCAGCCGCTCCAGGGCCCGTACGACGGACGCGCGGGTGCCCGCGCGGGTGGCGAGCTGGGTGAGGTCGTTCGGGACGGGGGAGAGGAGGTCGGGGCGGGCCCGCAGGAGCGCCGACAGCGCGGCGTCGTCCCGGGACCGCAGGTCCTCCGCGAGGGTGCGGGGGCCGGACAGCTGGGAGGCGTCCGGCCGGGAGGGAGACGCCCCGGTCTGCTCACTGCTCATCCCACCCACGGTAGCGGCCCGCGCCCGCGCACCCCCTGTGGTCCGTCGCGCGGACGCCGCGTCACGAGTGCCGTGCGAGCGCTCCCTCGTGGCCGCGGCGCGCGGTACCGTCGGGTCAAGGTCGGTAAGGGCTAGCGGGTTGTGGAGACTTGGTGGGGATCGAGAGCGACCATCTCGTGTTCGACTATCTGAGCCGGGTCGGGGACCTGGCTCACAGCACACGCATGACCGCTGCCGAACGGGCCAAGCTCGTCGGCGGTCTGCGCGGCGAGATCGACAGGGCGCGCGCCGCGGACGGCGGCGCGGTGACCAAGGCCGCCGTCCAGAAGATCCTCGACCGCCTCGGCCGCCCCGAGGACGTGGTGGCCTCCGCCGGTGGCGGGCAGGTCTCGGCCACGTCGGCGCCGACGCCCTCCACGCC
>NZ_JASKYT010000626.1:0-2525 GCF_041028275.1 Streptomyces sp. PU-14G | reverse complement strand
CGAGGATCCCCGCGTGACGCGTGCGCGCGGCTGCCCCCCCCCCCCCCCCCCCCCCCCCCCCCCCCCCCCCCCCCCCCCCCCCCCCCCCCCCCCCCCCCCCCCCCCCCCCCCCCCCCCCCCCCCCCCCCCCCCCCCCCCCCCCCCCCCCCCCCCCCCCCCCCCGCCCCCGACCCCGGCCCCCGGCGGTAGCGCTCCACTGGCCGCACGTGGGCACACGTCGACGTACGTGGGCACACGTCGGCGTACCTGGGCGTACCAGGGGCTCACGCGGGCGTCTCCGGCGTCTCGGCGGGCGGAAAAAATCAACCGCGATCGGTGGAAACCTGTGCGAGGATCCCCGCGTGACGCGTGCGCGCGGCTGCGCGGTCTGCGCGACGTGCGTGGTGGGCGCGGTGTGCGTTGTGCGCGCGGTGGGCGCGGTTTCGGCCGCAGAGAGGCGTGGAGGTCGGGTCATGTTCGCGATATCCCTGGGTGACGACGGTGCCGAACTGCGCCCGCTCGAACCCTGGCAGGCCGAGGAGTTCCTGGCCCACATGGAGCGGGGCAGGGAGTTCGTCGGGCAGCACATCGGCTTCCCCGACCTGGCCACGGACCTGGAGTCGAGCCGCGCCTGCCTGCGGTCGTACGCGGACAAGGCCGCAGCCGACACCGGACGGATCTACGGCATCTGGACGGAGGTGCCCGAAGGGGCGCGCGGCAGGGGCGGCAAGCTGGTCGGGGGCGTGCTCTTCCGCACGATGAACGCCGCGCAGGGGGTCGCCGAGGCGGGCTGCTGGCTGGAGCCTGCCGCTGTGGGCAAGGGCCTGATCACCAGGGCGTCGCGGGCCGTCATCGACTGGGTGATCGAGGGGCGGGGCTTCCACCGGGTCGAGTGGCTCGTCTCCGCGGCGAACGAGCCCAGCATCGCGGTGGCACGCCGCCTGGGCATGACGCGGGACGGCGTGCTGCGCGAGAGCTACCTGCACCGGGGGAAGCGGGCCGACATGGAGGTCTGGTCGGTGCTGGCCCCGGAGTGGCGGGCGGCCAAGCAGGCGGCGGCCGGGCAGACCGCCTGACACCGCCGGCCGCCCGGCCCCGGGGACACGATCCGAGGCCGCCCAGCCCCCGGCACGCGGCCCCCGGCCCCTGGCACCGCCTGCGGGCCGGGGGAAAGCCCGCTCACCGTTTGACCGCCACCACGAAGATCCGTCGGAACGGCACCGCGGTGGTGCCGTCGGCGCTGGGCGGGTACGCCTTGCGGAGGGCTTCGCCGTACTCGGCGAGGAAGGCGTCACGCGCGGCCGGGTCGTCGTCGAGGCGGGCGAGGGCCGGGCGGAGAGTGGTGCCCTTGGTCCAGTCGAGGACCGGGTCGGGGCCGGTGAGCCTGTGGAGGTAGGTGGTCTCCCAGGTGTCGATGTCGCAGCCGCGGGGGCCGAGCGGGGCGAGGACGTCCGCGTAGCCCGCCGGGTCGAGGGCGTCGGGGCGAGGCACCGTGCCGAGGCGGTCGCGCCAGCGGGGTGAGGCGCACAGTTCGGCCAGGAGCGTGTGGCTGGGGGCGCGGAAGTTGCCGGGCATCTGGCAGGCGAGGACGCCGCCTGCGGGGAGGGCGGCGATCCAGTCGGGGAACGCGTGCTGGTGTCCCGGCACCCACTGGAGAGCCGCGTTGGAGAAGAGCAGCCCGAAGTGTTCGTCGGGGGCGGGGCGCCAGTCGGCGAGGTCGGCGTGGGTGAAGTCGAGGCGTCCTGGGCGGGTGTGGGCTGCGGCCTCCTTGAGCATGTCCGGGGAGCTGTCGTATCCGGTGATGTGCGCCTCGGGCCAGCGTGCGGCGAGGATTTCGCTGGGCCCGCCGGGGCCGCAGCCGAGGTCGGCGATGCGGACTCCGGGGTGTCCTGGCAGGTCGTCGGGGACGCGGGCGAGAAGGTCGCGCAGGGGGCGTAGACGGTATCCGGCATGACGGAGATACTGCTTCGGGTCCCACATGGCAGCAGCGTGCACCGGACTTCTCTTGACGTCAAGAGACTTCACGTCGACAGAACCTCTACACTGATCCCATGGAGGACGAGGTCGACCGTTTGGTGGCAGCATGGCGCCGGGAGCGCCCCGACCTCGACGTCGAGCCGCTGGAGGTACTCAGCCGGGTCAGCAGGCTCGCTCGGCACCTGGACCGTGCCCGCCGGATCGCGTTCGCCGAGCACAATCTGGAGCCCTGGGAGTTCGACGTGCTGACCGCGCTGCGCCGCGCGGGCACCCCCTATCAGCTCTCGCCCGGCCAGTTGCTGACTCAGACGCTCGTCACCTCCGGGACGATGACCAATCGCATCGACCGCCTCGCCAAGAAGGGTCTGGTCGAACGGTTGCCCGATCCCAGCGACCGGCGCGGCGTACTGGTCCGGCTGACCACCGAGGGCCAGGACCGCGCCGACAGCGCCCTGGCCGGGCTGCTCGACCAGGAGCGCGCCCTCCTCGCCGAGCTCTCCACACCGCAACGCGACGAACTGGCCTCGCTGCTGCGCCGACTGACAGCTCCGTTCGACAACATCCCGATC
>NZ_JASKYT010000625.1:0-2058 GCF_041028275.1 Streptomyces sp. PU-14G | reverse complement strand
CGCCATGACGGTGGTGAGGACGGCCCGGGTGAAGCCCCCCCCCCCCCCCCCCCCTGCGGGGTGGTGGGGAGGCTCATGCGGGGGTCACTCCTGTGGCGGCCTGGAACTGCTCGCGGGTGCAGAAGCTGAGGAGGGCTTCCTTCTCCGGTTTGGTGAGGGTGGTCTCGACGCGGAAGCCGACCGCCTCGTTGAGGGCGTGCACGGCGGTGTTGCGCACGTCCGGCTCGACGACGACGCGGTGGGTTCCGGGGTCGGCGAAGAGCATCGCCATGACGGTGGTGAGGACGGCCCGGGTGAAGCCGTGCACGGGCGCTCCCGTGGGGGCGCACAGGAAGTGCATGCCGATGTCGCCGTCGGCGTGCGGGTAGAGGCCGGCGAGTTCGACGTGGCGGGGGTCGTAGCGTTCCGTCAGGAAGGCGGGCTCGCCGTTGTGGTGGCCGAGGAAGGCGTCGTGGTGGGGCGAGGCCGCGATGTCCATGAACTCGCGTTCGACGTCGGGGAGTGTCGCGTCCTGTAGCAGGTAGAACGCCGCCTTGGGGTGGGTGACCCAGGTGTGCAGCAGCTCCGCGTCGGTGAGCGGGTCGACGGGGCGGAGGGAGAAGGTGCCCAGTTCCGCGTCGCCGCGGGTGAAGACGGTCGTGTCGGCGGTGGTCACAGGGCGGCCTCCGCGTCGGTGGCGGGCGTGCCGTCGGCCATCGGGGCGGCGAACTCCTGGAAGGCGATGGACCGCTCGATCGGGTACACCTCGCGGCCGAGCAGCGCGCGGATGATGCTGGAGTTGCGGTAGGCGGCCATGCCCAGGTCGGGGGCGACGAAGCCGTGGGTGTGCAGCTCCGCGTTCTGGACGTAGATCTCCCGCCCGGCGGTGTCGACGCTGTAGTCGCGGCGTACGGCGAAGCGTCCGCGCGGGTCCCACTCGATGCGGTCGGCGATCGCGTCGAGGAAGGCGGGGCGCTGGTAGCGGTAGCCGGTGGCCAGGATGAGGCCCTCGGTGGTGAGGGAGAAGTCGCGCTTCTGCTCCTCCTGGCGCAGTCCGAGGGTGTAGGTGCCGTCGGCCGCGTCGTAGGAGGCGTCGGTCAGCGCGGTGTTGGTCATCAGCCGGGTGGGGCAGGAGCGGACGCGGTTCTTCTGGTAGAGCAGGTCGAAGATGGCGTCGATCAGCTCGGAGTTGATGCCCTTGTAGAGGTTCTTCTGCGAGGCGACGAGGTCGTCGCGGGTGTCGGGCGGGAGGGAGTGGAAGTAGTCCACGTACTCCGGCGAGGTCATCTCCAGCGTCAGCTTGGTGTATTCGAGGGGGAAGAAGCGGGGGGAGCGGGTCAGCCAGTTGAGCGCGTAGCCGTGGTCGTCGATGTCCTGGAGGAGGTCGTAGTAGATCTCGGCGGCGCTCTGGCCGCTGCCCACCAGGGTGATGCTCTTCTTCTTCTGGAGCGCTTCCTTGGCTTCCAGGTAGCGGGAGTTGTGGATCAGGTCGCCGCCGAGGCCCTGGCAGGGTTCGGGCAGGTGGGGCGGGGTGCCGGTGCCCAGGATGAGCTTCGGTGCGCGGAAGGTGCGCCGCTCGCCGGTGGGCAGGTGCTCGGCGTGGACGGTGTAGAGCCCGTCGCTCTCGTCGTGGGCGACCTCGACGACGCGGTGGCCGAAGCGCACGGTGCCGTGTGCGAGCCGTTCGGCGGCCCAGCGGCAGTAGTCGCTGAACTCGGCGCGGAGCGGGTAGAAGCTCTCGCGTATGTAGAACGAGTAGAGCCGTCCCGATTCCTTGAGGTAGTTGAGGAAGGAGAACGGTGAGGTCGGGTCCGCGAGGGTGACCAGGTCCGACATGAAGGGCGTCTGGAGGGTGCTGTCGTCCAGCATCATGCCGGGATGCCAGGTGAATTCCGGCTTGTCGTCGAGGAAGACGCCGTTCAGGTCCGGTATCGGCTCGGTCAGGCAGGCGAGGCCCAGGTTGAAGGGGCCCAGGCCGATGGCGACGAAGTCGTGTACGGGGGCGTCGTGGGTCACGTCGGGACTCCGGGGGTGTGGGGGTGGTCAGGCCTGGGCGGCGCTGAGGGCGGGGGCGTGGGC
>NZ_JASKYT010000624.1:0-1793 GCF_041028275.1 Streptomyces sp. PU-14G | reverse complement strand
GGGCCGGGTCAGGCCTGGGTGGCGGCCTCGGCCGGCGGAACCGACGTGTGCACCGACCGCAGCGCGGCCAGCGCCCGCTGGGTGACGGCCCGCGGACCCGGGGCGACGGAGACGGACACGCCCCGTTCGTCCGCCTGGAGGGGTTCGAGCGTCGCGAACTGGGAGTCCAGCAGGGCGACGGGCATGAAGTGGTCGGCCCGCTCCGCCATGCGGCGGGCGATCAGCGCGCGGTCGCCGGTGAGGTGGACGAAGACGAGGTGGGGGGCCGCGGCCCGCAACCGGTCGCGGTAGGCGCGCTTGAGCGCGGAGCAGCTGACCACCCCGCCCAGGTCCGCGTGGTCGTGCGCCCAGGCGCCGATCGCGTCGAGCCAGGGGGCACGGTCGGTGTCGTCCAGGGGGGTGCCGGCGGACATCTTGGCGACGTTGGCCGGCGGGTGGAAGGCGTCGGCCTCGGCGTAGGGGACGTCCAGGGATTCCGCGAGCAGCCGTCCGACGGTGGTCTTGCCCGTCCCGGCCACGCCCATGACGACCACGACGTGGCTCTGCGTGGTGTCACCCGCTGTGTTCATCGGCCTCACTGCTGTCCTCATCGACCTCGGCGCCGAGCACACTCAACCTCATAGGTCACATGTATTCAATAGTTGGACACGAATTAGTCATACTTAATTGGAGTGACGATGAGCACGTAGGCTGAACGTTCCGGTGCGCTCGCCGAGCGTGCACACGGCAGCTCCGCAGCTCCGCAGCTCCGTGAGGAGCCGATCGGGCGGCGAGGGCTGGACGGTGAAGGCCGACGGCACGGGAATCCGGTGGGACGGGAATCCGACGGCACGGGAAACCGACGGCACGGGAAGACGAGGAGAACTCCACTCATGACCAGCCAGGGGGCGGGCCGCGACGAGACACCCGCGCGCGAGCGCGGTCTGCACGCGCGGCTGCTGGCCTCCCTCGGTCCCTCGATCACCGCGGGCGAGTACCCGCCCGGCACCGTGCTGCGCACCGAGGAACTGGCGAGCCGGTACGAGGTCTCCAGGACGGTCGCACGGGAGGCGGTGCGGGTGCTGGAGTCCATGCACCTGGTCGAATCCCGCCGCCGGGTCGGTGTGACGGTGCTGCCGCCCGAGGAGTGGGACGTCTACGACCCGCAGGTGATCACCTGGCGGCTGGCCGGCACCGACCGCGGCCGTCAGCTGCGCTCCCTGACCGTGCTGCGCTCCGCCGTCGAACCCGTCGCGGCCCGGCTCGCCGCCGAGCGGGCCACCCCCGAGGAGTGCGCGGGCCTGACCGAGCACGCCCTGGGCATGGTGGCGACCTCGCGCGGCCAGCAGTTGGAGAACTACCTGGTGCACGACATCGCCTTCCACCGCACCGTGCTGCGCGCCTCCCGCAACGAGATGTTCGCCCGCCTCGGGGACGTCGTCGCCGCCGTGCTGGCCGGGCGCACCCACCACGACGTCATGTTCACCGACCCCCGCCAGGAAGCCGTCACCCTCCACGTGCACGTCGCCGAAGCCGTCCGCGAGCGCGACGGCGCACGCGCCGAGGCCGCCATGCGCACGATCACCGAGGACGCGATGGCCGAACTGGACGTCCTCGCCCCCTGACCGGTCGGGGGACCGGCCCCCTGACCGGTCGCCCGAGCGGGTCCCTGACCGGTAGCCGGTCCGGTCGCCCGAGCGGGTTACTGACCGGCTGCCCGAGCGGGTCCCCCGTGCGGCGCCTCCCAGGGCGCGCGAGGTGACCGCCGCGCGGACGATGGCCCCATGGCCCAGCCCCCCGGACCACCCCAGGGC
>NZ_JASKYT010000623.1:0-2033 GCF_041028275.1 Streptomyces sp. PU-14G | reverse complement strand
GGCGGGGGAGTGCCGCGGCGTTGAAGGTGCTGCGGCCCGAGTTGGCGTACGACCCGGACATGGCGCGGCGCTTCGTGCGGGAGGCCGAGGCCGCGAGTGCGGTGCGCGGCAAAGGGGTCGCGCGGGTGCTCGGGGCGCAGACCGAGGGCGGTCGGCCGTGGATCGCCAGCGAGTTCCTGGCGGGCCCCACGTTGCAGGAGGCCGTCGAGCGGCACGGCCGGTTCGAGGAGGCGGGGGTGCGGGCGCTCGGTGCGGCGCTCGGCCGCACCCTGCACGAGATCCACTCCGCCGGCCTGGTGCACCGGGACCTCAAGCCCGCGAACATCGTGCTGACCTCACGTGGTCCGCGGGTGATCGACTTCGGTATCGCCAGGCCCGAGCACGGGCTGACGCTCACCACCACGGGGCAGGTGCCCGTCACCCCCGGATACGGGCCGCCCGAGCAGGTGCTCGGGCAGCGGGTCGGTCCTGCGGCGGACGTGTTCGCACTGGGGGCGGTCCTCACGTTCGCGGCGACGGGCGAGCGGGCCTTCACCGGAGAGCACGTGGCGGCGGTGAGTTACGAAGTGGTGCACGGGCAGCCTCGGTTGGCGGGGCTGCCGCACGCGTTGCTTCCACTGGTGGCGCCCTGTCTGGACAAGAACGCCGCGCGGCGTCCCACGCCGGAGGACGTGGCGCGGGCCTTCGCGCCGCCCAAGGGCGCTGACCTGGCGTGGCGGCGCGGCCCTCTCGCCGGGGAGATAGCCGAGCGCGAGCAGACCGCCGCGCGGATGACCACCCTGCCCGCTGCGGGGGAGCCCGACGGTGCCGGTGCCGGTGCCGTCCGCCCGTCCCGGCGGCGTCTCCTCGCGGGCCTGGCCGGCGGCGGTGTCGTCGTGGCCGTCGGAGGCGGCGCCGGTGCCTGGTACCTGCTCGGCCGGGACGAGGAGGACCCCCACGAGTGGGACGCCGAGCCGCTGGCGAAGTACGAGCCCGGAAAGCCTCCCTCGCCCCTGTGGGGGCCCTTCGAGGTGGCTCGCGAAGGGGCCCCGGCGCCGGTGCCGCTGCGTGACGTCGCGGTCGTCGCGGCGAAGGGTGGCGGCCTGCACGCGTTCGACGTGCGCAACGGCGGGCGGCGGTGGAAGGCCCGCCTGTCGGTGGGAAGCGGGCCGCTGCTCGTCACGGGCGCGGAGGAACCGGTGCTGCTCGCCGCCGACCGGTCCGGCGAGGTCGTCGGCCTCGGTGCGGACGGCAAGGACCGCTGGTCCGCTTCCGCCGACGCCGCCGTCCTGCTCGCCACCGACTCCGAAGCGGTGTACCTGACGACGAAGAGCAACAAACTGCGCGCCGTCAGCCTTACCACGCACAAGCCGCGGTGGACCACGAGGCTGCCGGTCGAGTCGTCGGCCGAACACCCGGCGCGGGCGGTCGTGACGAACGGCCGGCTGGTCGTCCACGGAGCCGACGGCAAGGTGGCGTGCGTGGACACCGGGACCGGCCGCGCCGTCTGGGGTCCCCGGAAGCAGAGCGCTGAGGGCACCGCGCTCACCCCCGCGGCGGGGCGCGACGCGGAAGGCCTGGTCTACCTGGGAGGCCGCCGTCTGACGGCCCTGTCCATGGCCGACGGCTCGCAAAAGTGGGTGCAACCGGCCGCGGAGGACAGTGGCTGGGGCGCGCCCGCCGTACGAGGGAAGGTGCTGTACGCCGCGAACGCCGCCGATGTGGAGGCCCGCCGCACCGCGGACGGCACGGGCACGTGGACGGTCACACTCCAGACGACGACGCTGCCCCTCGACCCGCCGACGATCCAGCGGAACACCGCGTGGGTCGCCATGTACGACGACGGCTCCCACGGTGTGACCGCCGTGGACACCCGCAAGGGCGCCCAGGCGTGGACGTACATCCAGGGGGCCTCAGGACCGTGGCGGTTCGGCGCCGGCGGAAACCGTGTCTTCCTGCTGCAGGGCGGTGTCCTGACGGCCATGCCCGTCGTGTGAGCCACGGGCCGGTACCGCCCGTCGTCGCCCGACGCGACCCACCCCACCCCACCTGGC
>NZ_JASKYT010000622.1:0-2055 GCF_041028275.1 Streptomyces sp. PU-14G | reverse complement strand
GGCGGGGACGGTCTCCAGTTCGCCCATTTCGGCGCGGCCCAGGCCCAGGCCGACGGCCTGTTCGGGAACCGGCCCGTGGGCGGCGCCGGGGTGCGTGCCGGGTTCCAGGACGACCAGGCCGCGCGGGGCGCCGAGCAGGGTGCCGCCGGCCCGCAGTGTCTCGCGCAACGCGGCGTCGAAGTGGTCGGTGCGTGCGAGGCGGGTGGTCAGATCGAGCAGACAGGACAGATCGCAGATCCGTTTGCGGTCCGCGGGAGAGCCGGGGTTCGCCTCGGGCGGGTTCCCCTGTGCGGAGCGCGCGTCCGGTGGCGGTGGCGCCGTCCCTGGCGAGGTGGGGCCCCAGGGCGCTGTGGAAGCGGCTGGTGCGGAGGCCGAGGGTTCGGCGGGTGCCGACGAAGCAGGGGACGTCGGGGAAGCAGGGGACGTCGGGGAATTCGAGGAAACCGCTGGTTCGATTCCAGCCACTTTCGGCAGGTGCGGAGAGGTCATGGGCAGCGACCCGGAAGGTGGAGAAACAGGTCCAATAGCATCGCAAACCCCCATGTCATGTTGCTCCGCTATCAATGCCCCTACATGTACACATGCTGTTGGGGCATGTCCAGTACGTGCGCTGCGAGGCCGAGCATGTCCGCAGGGGCGGCGCGTCTCACGGGGGCAGGCCGTACGGTGGAAAGATTGGCGGAAAATCGCTCACCTGACGTGCATACTGCTGTCGACTGAGGCCATTCGGCAGCGCGTTGGCACCGCAGCTGCGGGTACGGAACCCTGTGGGAAGACATCGCGTCCTAGGGGGCAGCGGGGCCCGCCCCGCTCCTCTTCGCGGGATCGCACCAGTCGCGGGATTGCACAGGCAGCACGGACGCGGTACGAGCGGATGCCGGGGTCCCTTCCGGCCGAGGGCCGGGGGAGGTTCGCGGCGCGCGACGAGCAAGTACGAGCACCATCGGCGCAGGTGACAGTCCGCGGTACGCACGCCGTGCGCCCGTCACCCCGCCCACGTTCCGCGCCGGGCCCGCAGCACGATGCACTGCCAGACACGCACGGTCACCAAGGTTCACGACACGCACTGAGCTGGGAGATCGGTCGGCACGGTCAGTTGGCGTTCGGTCAGGCGAGTCGTTCCCGTCGTCCCGTCGGTCCCGTCCGTTCGGCCGGTTGCCGTTGTTCACTTTGTTTGCGTAACAGGCGTTGTTTGCTTTGTAGGCGTTGTTCGGCGTTCACGGAAAGGAACGAGCGCTCATGCGCGAGATCCTCGGAAGGCGACGCTCCCTCCGGGCCTGGGGACAGCTCCAGGGCCGACGGTTTCGGGCGCGGTCCGGACGGAATACCCACCGGTCACCGATGCGGAGCACGGCGCTGACAGCGGCCACCGAGTGGCAGTGGCCCGTCGTCCCGGGAGCCGCCCTCGCCTCCAGTGGGGGCCGGGGCGAGGCCGCCGTCTGCGCGTGCCGCGATCCGGAGTGCGTGGTGCCGGGCGCACACCCCTTCGACCCCGTGCTGCTGGCGGCCACGACCGATGAGGCCATGGTCCGCTGGTGGTGGACCAACCGGCCCGAGGCCCCCGTGATCCTGGCGACCGGCGGCTCGGCACCGTGCGCGATGAGCCTGCCGGCGGTCGCCGGGGCGCGCGCCCTGGCCACCTTCGACGGTGCGGGTGTCCGCGTCGGCCCGGTGATCGCGACGCCCACCCGCTTCTCCGTACTGGTCGAGCCCTACGCGCTCGAGGAGCTGGGCGAACTGCTGTACGCCCAGGACCGGGTGCCCAGCTCCCTGCGGTTCCACGGCGGGGGCGGTTACGTGGCCCTGCCCGGCACGCTCACCGGAACCGGCAAGGCCCGCTGGGAGCGAGAACCCGAGACGGGCACGGACGGCCGGCCGTGGCTGCCCCGGATGGAGACACTGCTGGACGTCCTCGTCGAGGAGAGCGCCGCGACTCCGGACACGGGCAGTCGACTGGCGTACTGAGTACCGGGGCTGGTGGTCGAGCGGGGCCGCGGGGCTGCGGGGCTGCGGGGCCGCGCGGCTGCGGGGCCGCCGGGTGGCCACGGGTACATG
>NZ_JASKYT010000621.1:0-2354 GCF_041028275.1 Streptomyces sp. PU-14G | reverse complement strand
GTAGGCGGGGCCGTTCTGGGGGGCGGCGGCCAGCGCCCCGGGGTCCTCGGCGTGCACGATGAGCAGGCCGTCGAAGGAGGCGATCTCGGCCATGGCGGCGGAGAGTTGCTCCCGGTTCAGCTCGGGGAACTCGTCCACGCCCGACGGCGAGAGGAAGCACTTGAAGCCGAAGACGCCCGCGTCGTGGAGGGGCCGCAGGTCGGCGACGTTGCCGGGGATCGCGCCGCCCCAGAAGCCGACGTCGATGTGGGCCTTGGGCTCGGCGACCTCACGCTTGGTCCGCAGGTTGTCGGCGGTGGTGGTGGGCGGGAGGGAGTTGAGCGGCATGTCGACCAGGGTGGTGATGCCGCCGGCCGCCGCGGCCCGGGTGGCTGTCCAAAAGCCCTCCCATTCGGCGCGGCCCGGGTCGTTGACGTGGACGTGGGTGTCGACCAGGCCGGGCAGGAGCGCGTCCTCGCCGACGTCCTCCAGGGCGACGCCGGGTGGTACTTCCGCGTCGTACCCCAGTACCTCCTCGATCCGGCCCGCACCGTTGACGGTGACGGTCGCCGGACGCTCCCCCTCGGGGGTGAGGACGCGCCGTGAGCGCAGGACGAGCCGCACGTCGGACAAACCGGCCTCCTTCAGCCTCTTCAACGAAGTGTTGAAACGATCTGTTGAACGAATCCTCATCCGCCGGGAAGAGCCAGTCAAGGGTTCTCCCCTTGGAGAAGTCCACAAAATGGAACTAGAATTTCGCCATACAGAAGGAGACCGGTGTCTGTGCCGGGCGAGTACGGGAGGCGATCCGTAGGAGGCGGTCCGCCGCCCCCACCCCCGATACCATGCGCCTGACCGCAGGCCAGGAAAGGAACGCGACGTGCCGCCGTCCGCAGAGCGCAAGCCCACCACCAGTGCAGCCCAGGCTGCCACGGCCCCTGCCGCATCCGGCGGAGTGCAGTCCCTGGAGCGGGCCTTCGACCTGCTGGAAAGGATGGCGGACGCCGGAGGTGAGGTCGGGCTCAGTGAGCTGTCCACCGCCAGCGGGCTGCCGCTGCCCACCATCCACCGCCTGATGCGCACCCTGGTCTCCTGCGGCTATGTGCGCCAGCAGCCCAATCGGCGCTACGCGCTCGGGCCCCGCCTCATCCGCCTCGGCGAGAGCGCCTCCCGCCTGCTGGGCACCTGGGCCCGCCCCTACCTGGCGCGGCTGGTGGAGGAGACCGGCGAGACGGCGAACATGGCGATGCTCGACGGGGACGAGATCGTCTACGTCGCCCAGGTGCCCTCGCGCCACTCGATGCGCATGTTCACCGAGGTCGGCCGCCGGGTGCTGCCCCACTCCACCGGCGTCGGCAAGGTGCTGCTCGCGCACACCCCCGAGGACCAGGTACGGGCCCTGCTCGGGCGCACGGGCATGCCCGCCGCCACCGAGAAGACGATCACCACGCCCGAGGGCTTCCTCGAAGCACTCGGGCACGTGCGCGAGGCCGGGTACGCCACCGACGACAACGAGCAGGAGATCGGCGTGCGCTGCATCGCCGTCACCGTGCCCGACTCCCCCACCTCGGCGGCCATCTCCATCTCGGGCCCGGCGGGGCGCGTCACGGACGCCGCCACCGACAAGTTCGTCCCCCTGCTGCACGAGGTCGCCGCCGACCTGTCCGCCGCGCTGGCCAGCTCGGGCAACGGCACAGGCGGAAACGGCCAGTGAGCCCGCAGGCCGGCTACCGGTTCTTCGCCTCGATGGCGTCCCGCCACACGGTGACGTCCAGTTTCACGTAGTCGCTGGGGTCCCCCTCGGGGGAGTGGCCGCGGTAGGTGACCAGACCGACGTGCCCGGAGCTCGTCCGAACACACAGCTCGGCTCCGGGCGCGAGACGATTCAGCAGGACCTCGTCGGTGAACCGCGTCTCCTTGCGGCAGGTGGCGAGCGAACCCTTCTGGGAGTCCCGGAGCAGGGCCAGCTTGCCGTTCGGCCTGTCGATACCGAGGCTCGGCCCGTCCGTGCTCACGTTCAGGTACGTCAGCTCCGAGGCCACGCCGCCCTCGCCCAGCTCCCGCGGCTTCACCGGGTCGTCGGACAGGGCGAGGAAGTACTTGTTGGGCAGCTCGACGTTCTTGTAGGCCGCGGGCTTGGGATCGGCCTTCGGCTTCCGCTCGTCCGGGGACGCCGGGCCGCTCCCCGCCGCGCTGCCCGCGCCCCGGACCAGCTCGACCAGCATCGAGCACCCGCCGACCACGACCAGCGACCCCACGACCAGGCTCACCGCCACGATCTTGAACGCGTTCGACTTGCGGCGCGGCGGGAGGGGGCGCGGAGGGCCCGGGGCGCCGTACGGCCCGACGGGACCCGGAGGTCCGTAGCCGACCGG
>NZ_JASKYT010000620.1:0-2169 GCF_041028275.1 Streptomyces sp. PU-14G | reverse complement strand
CCCCGGGGGAAAGCAGCGTGCCCGTTATCGTGACGGCCATGGATCACGGCGAGCAGGCGTTCGGGGAGTGGGTGCGGGTCCGCAAGGACGGGCACGTCGCGGAGTTGGTGATGGACCGGAAGGCGGCCATGAACGCCGTCTCGACGGCGTTCGCGGGTGCGCTCGCCGACGCGTGCGCGGCCCTCGCCGGGGACGGCGACGTGCGGGCGACGGTGCTGACGTCCACGCATGAGCGCGCCTTCTGTGTCGGCGCGGACCTCAAGGAGCGCAACGCGCTCAGCGACGCCGAACTGGGCGCCCAGCGCCCGTACACCAGTGCGGCCTACCGGGGCGTGCTGGAGCTGCCGATGCCGACCATCGCCGCCGTGCACGGCTATGCGCTGGGCGGCGGGTACGAGCTGGCGCTCTCCTGCGACCTGATCGTCGCCGACCCCTCGGCCGTGGTCGGGCTGCCCGAGGTGTCCGTCGGTGTGGTGCCGGGCGGCGGCGGCACCCAGCTGCTGCCGCGCCGGGTGGGCGCGGCCCGCGCCGCCGAGCTGATCTTCTCCGCGCGCCGGGTGGAGGCCGGCGAGGCGCACGCGCTCGGTCTCGTCGACCAGCTCGCGGGCGCGGGCGAGGACCGCGCGGAGGCGCTGGCCCTCGCCGCGCGGATCGCGGCGCACTCGCCCGTGGGGCTGCGGGCCGCCAAGCGCGCGCTGCGCACCGGATGGGGCATGGACCTGCGGGCCGGTCTCGAGGTGGAGGAGGCCGCCTGGCGGACCGTCGCCTTCTCCGCGGACCGCGCCGAGGGCGTCGCGGCCTTCAACGAGAAGCGGAAGCCCGACTGGCCGGGAGCTTGAGCCGCCGCACCTCCTCCGGCGGCTCCCGGTCGCGAGATGTGCCAAGAGGGCCCCGCCGCGTACGTGTCGTACGTAGAGTGAGGCTCTCCGTAGGGGGCCGCGCGGCAGAACGGCACGAAGCCTCCTAATCTTGGCCGTATGGGCCGAATACGTCAGGACGGGGACGCGGACGCGCGCCTGAGCGCGGTCGTGGGGCTGTCGCAGGCCATGGCGGCGGCGCAGACCTCCGCCCCCGCGTCGGCCCCGGCGACCTCCGTTGCCGCACACGATCCCGAGGCCGTCGCCGCTCTCTCGCACCGGGACATCGCACACGCGGCAGCGCGGGGCGCCTGCGAGGCGATGGGCGGCACGTTCGCGGCCATCTCCGTCTGGGAACGGGCGCGCGGGCGGCTGCGCGTCCTGGTCAACGTCGGGGACCGGGCGCCGGGGGAGGCCGAGTTCCCCGACGACGAGTCCTACCCCGCCCACGACTTCCCGCAGATCGCCGAGTCGCTGCACGAACGGTGGGCGGGCGGCGCCCGTGCCCAGGCCTGGGTGGAGGACGAGGAGGGGCCGTTCCGGGACGGCGACGAGGCGGTGCCCGGCTACCGGCGGGTGGCGGTGTCGCGGCGCCGGGGCCGCGGGTCGGGCGTGATCGCCCCGATCGTGCTGCACGGGCGCGCCTGGGGCGAGCTGTACGTCGCCCGGACCGCCGAGGAGCCCGCCTTCACCCGGGACGACGCCGACTTCGCCGCTGTCCTGGCCGCGCTCATCGCCTCCGGTATCGCACAGAACGAGCGGCTGGAGGAGGTCCGCCGCCTGGCCTACACCGATCCGCTGACCGGCCTGGCCAACCGCCGCGCCGTGGAGTCACGGCTCGACGAGGCCGTCGAGCTGCACCGGGAGCTGGGCACGGTCGTCAGTCTCGCGGTGTGCGACATCAACGGGCTCAAGGCCGTCAACGACCAGCAGGGCCACGAGGCGGGCGACCGGCTGCTGGAACGGTTCGCCGGGGTTCTGGCCGACTGTGCGGCGACGCTGCCCGGCGCCCTGGCGGGGCGGCTGGGCGGCGATGAGTTCTGCCTGCTGACCGTCGGGCCGACCGCCGACGAGGTGGTGCGTGCCGCCGACGACCTCTGCCACGGCGCGGCGGCACTGGAGGTGGGGGAGGGCGTGGCCTGCGGCGTCGCCTCCACCGGCGACCCGGTCGGTGACGTGCGCACGGCCCACCGGATCTTCCGGCTGGCGGACGCGGCCCAGTACCGCGCCAAGGCGCTGCGTTCGGGCAAGCCGGTGGTGGCGGGCCGCGAGGGCGGACCGGACGACCCCACCCTGCGGCTGGCCGCCGACC
>NZ_JASKYT010000062.1:0-28070 GCF_041028275.1 Streptomyces sp. PU-14G | reverse complement strand
GGGTGCCTGCCACGGATGGGGGCGGGACGACGGCTGCGCGGGGCCGTGCGCCGACTGGCCCGGCATCGGTGGTGGGCCCTGCATCGCGGGCGGGGCCGGCCGGCCGGACGCGGGCGGGCCGGATGCGGAGCTCCTGCGCGTGCTCACCGTGCTCACCCTTCGTCAACTCGCTGTCCCCGTCCCGCCACGACGCGGGGCGCGCGGCGCGACGTGCCCTCGACCATAGTCCCTGCGCGCCCCGCGGCAGTCCCCGCGCGGCCCGCACCGAGGGTGCGGCGGCGGTGTACGGACCCGCGCAGGTTTTACACAGTGTTGAATCTCCGCGCGTAGATACGGGCTTCAGGGCGCTGTTACGTTCCCCGGGTCCTGCCCCCCGGCACGTGCCGCCCCATCCCTCTCAGGAGCCGTGTATGTCCCGTGTGTCCCGTCGGCCCGCCCGTATCGCCGCGCCCCTCGTCGCCGTCGCCGCCCTCGCCGGTACGGCGTTCTTCGGTGCCGGCCAGGCCACCGCCGAGCACGCGGTGCCCCGGAGCGACAAGGAGATCCCCAACCTCGACCAGGTGAAGACGAAGATCGAGGCGTACTACGGCGACATCGAGACCGAGGACGGCGAGCACTACGCCTCTCCGCGCGGCAACTACGCTAAGCAGACCCGCGGTATCGCGGCGAAGGCCCGCAAGGACATCGAGCGGGACCTGCGCGGGCACGGGCACCACCGGGGCGGCGGCGGTCACCGGAACAAGCCGGCCATCGTCCTGGACGTGGACGACACCACGCTGCTGACCTACAACTTCGAGCGCCGCATCGGCTACAACTTCCAAACCGAGGCGCAGGACGACTACCTGCGCACCGAGAACATGGCGCCGGTGTTCGGCATGCGGAAGCTCGTCAACTGGGCGCACGAGAAGGGGGTCACGGTCTTCCTGGTGACCGGGCGCGCGGAGTACCAGCGGGACTGGAGCGTGCGGAACCTGAAGAAGGCGGGGTACGAGATGCCCGTCGACAAGAAGCACTTCTTCCTCAAGGACGAGAAGAACCCGCCCGCCTACCTGGAGTGCGGAAGCGACTGCACGACGGTCGAGTACAAGTCGGGCACCCGGGCCCACATCGAGGACCAGGGGTACGACATCCTCGCCAACTTCGGGGACCAGTACAGCGACCTCGAGGGCGGCCACGCCGCCCGGAAGGTCAAGCTGCCGAACCCGATGTACTACCTGCCCTAGCCGAGGCGGTGCCGCCCGCCTCCGGGGTCACGCTCCTTCCTTGAGCACCTTTCTCACCAGCGACGACTGCGCCTCGGTGAGCTTGGGGTCGGCGAAGTGGGCGGTGCCACGGGTACCGTCCTCGACGCTCAGTTCGTAGTGGAACCCGTCGGGCACCCCCATGGGGGCCTCGCTGAGTCCCTCGCGCAGCGCCCGGTCTGCCAGGGCCGCGACCTCGGCGGCGTCGTGCCGCCCTGCGGTGTCGAGGGTGGCCCGGCGGGTGAGCCCGCCGAAGCCTCCCGTGCGAATGACGGTGATACGCATACGTCCATCTTCCCGGCCATCCGGCCGCACGTTAAGTGCCGGTCGGGTGGCATCAGGGCCGTGCGTTCACGCTCCTTCCACACCCACCTCGGACCAGCACTTGCGTACCGCCTCGTGCTCGTCGCTGCCGTCGCCGTAGCGCGACTTGGCGGCCTCGGCGGTGGCCGTGGCGAACGCGGCGAAGTCCGTGTCGGGCTTCAGGCCGCCGGTGAGCGTGTCGTACCAGATCTGTCCGGCCCGCTCCCAGGCGTTGCCGCCCAGGTCGACGGCCAGCTTGTAGAAGGCGTGGTTGGGGATGCCCGAGTTGATGTGGACGCCGCCGTTGTCCGTGCCCGTGTTGACGTATTCGTCCATGGTCGCCGGCTGGGGGTCCTTGCCGAGCACGTCGTCGTCGTAGGCGGTGCCGGGGGCCTTCATCGAGCGGAGGGCCTCGCCTTCCACCTGGTCGGTGAACAGGCCGGAGCCGATGAGCCAGTCGGCTTCCCCGGCGTTCTGGCCGAGGCTGTGCTGTTTGATCAGGGACCCGAAGACGTCGGAGACGGACTCGTTGAGCGCCCCGGACTGGCCGAAGTACTCGAGGTTGGCCGTGTACTGCGTCACGCCGTGGGTCAGCTCGTGGCCGATGACCTCGACGGGCAGGGTGAAGTCGCGGAAGACCTCGCCGTCGCCGTCGCCGAAGACCATGCGCTCGCCGTCCCAGAAGGCGTTGCCGTAGTCCTCGCCGTAGTGCACGGTCGCGTCCAGCGGCAGCCCCGCGCCGTCGATGGAGTAGCGGTCGTAGACGCTCAGGTAGAGCTCGAAGGTGGCGCCGAGGCCGGCGTAGGCGCGGTTGACGGAGGCGTCCTGGGAGGGTTCCCCGCCCTCTTCGCGGACCTTCGTGCCGGGCAGCTGCTCGGTGTTGTCGGCGTCGTAGATGGTGCGCTGCGGCTTGCGCTCCGCGGGATCGATGTCGGGTACGGCGGGCGCGGCGGCCAGAACGCCGTAACGCACGGTAGTGAGCCGGCGGCGGGTGCGCTGTGTGGCGTCCCGCTCCAGCGTGCGGCGGGCCGGCCGGGAGAACAGGTCGTCGCCGTGGCGTGATACCTGGTCGAGGAGGTGCGGCGGCACGATGGTGCAGAAGACGGGGTGGGTCTGCGGCGAGTGCGATGGAAGCGCGTTCATAGAAAGCAATGTGGCACTCCGTCACTGACATGTCACCGGTTGCTGCGATGATTCCCGCAAAACGGTGGTGAACACCGCAGGAGAACGCGGTGATACGCCTGCTATGCCACACTTGCCCGCAATCCTCGCCGCGGTCCGCGGGCGGCATCCGCCGGCGGCTCCGCTCGCGGCTCCGCCGGCGGTGCTCCGTGGCCGCCGTACCGGCATTCGGTATCCCGCATGGTGATACACCCCTGTCGCCACGGCAGGCCTCCGTTATGCTGCTGACATCATGCGTTTCGGGCTGCTTCTTCTTAGCTGCCGCGGCGAGGGTCTGTAGCCACCGCAAGGCCGACCCCCTCCCCGCGGAGTTCGATGCTGTCGTCGGTCCTCACGAAACCTTCGCCCTGTGCCCGCGAACGCGTCCTTGGCCGAGCCTCATCACCTCGGCGGACCCGGCGGGCGGCGAGACATCCGCAGGAGCCTTCGCGTCATGACATCCCAGGCTGACCAGGACAATCAGGCAGACCGTTCACCGCGTTCCCCCATCAGCCGCGCCACCCCGATCACCGCCGCCTCGGTACGCCAGCGCCCCTCCGGGATGCCGGTCCACAGGTACGGGCAGTACGAGGCCGTCGACATCCCCGACCGCACCTGGCCGGGCAACCGGATCACCCAGGCGCCCCGCTGGCTGTCGACCGACCTGCGCGACGGCAACCAGGCGCTGATCGACCCGATGTCCCCGGCCCGCAAGCGCGAGATGTTCGACCTGCTGGTGCGCATGGGCTACAAGGAGATCGAGGTCGGATTCCCCTCCTCGGGCCAGACGGACTTCGACTTCGTGCGGTCCATCATCGAGGAGGACGCGATCCCCGAGGACGTGACGATCTCCGTCCTCACCCAGGCCCGCGAGGAGCTGATCGAGCGCACCGTCGAGTCGCTCAAGGGCGCCCACCACGCGACCGTCCACCTGTACAACGCGACGGCCCCCGTCTTCCGCGAGGTCGTCTTCCGCGGCAGCCGCGACCAGGTCAGGCAGATCGCCGTGGACGGCACCCGCCTGGTGCTGGAGTACGCCGAGAAGCTGCTGGACGACCGCACCGCCTTCGGCTACCAGTACAGCCCGGAGATCTTCACCGACACCGAGCTGGACTTCGCGCTGGAGGTCTGCGAGGGCGTCATGGACGTGTGGCAGCCGGAAGAGGGCCGCGAGATCATCCTCAACCTGCCCGCGACCGTCGAGCGCTCCACGCCCAGCACCCACGCCGACCGCTTCGAGTGGATGGGCCGCCACCTGTCCCGGCGCGAGCACGTCTGCCTGTCCGTGCACCCGCACAACGACCGCGGCACCGCCGTGGCCGCCGCCGAGCTGGCCGTGATGGCGGGCGCCGACCGCGTCGAGGGGTGCCTGTTCGGGCAGGGCGAGCGCACCGGCAACGTCGACCTGGTGACCCTGGGGATGAACCTGCTCAGCCAGGGCGTCGACCCGATGATCGACTTCTCGCAGATCGACGAGATCCGCCGCACCTACGAGTACTGCAACCAGATGGAGGTCCACCCGCGCCACCCGTACGTGGGCGACCTGGTCTACACCGCCTTCTCCGGCTCCCACCAGGACGCCATCAAGAAGGGCTTCGAGGCCATGGAGGTCCGCGCGGCGAAGGCGGGCAAGACGGTGGACGACATCGAGTGGGCCGTCCCCTACCTGCCCATCGACCCCAAGGACGTGGGCCGCTCCTACGAGGCCGTCATCCGCGTCAACTCGCAGTCCGGCAAGGGCGGCATCGCCTACGTGCTCAAGGGCGAGCACAGCCTGGACCTGCCGCGCCGCATGCAGGTGGAGTTCTCCCGGATCATCCAGGAGAAGACCGACTCGGAGGGCGGCGAGATCACCCCCGCCGACATCTGGTCGATCTTCCAGGACGAGTACCTGCCGACTCCGCACAAGAGCTGGGGCCGCATCGCGCTGCGCGGGGCGCAGACGTCCGCCACCAGCGACGGCGCCGACGCGCTCACCGTCGAAGCCGTCGTCGACGGCGATCCCGTGACCCTCAGCGGCACCGGGAACGGGCCGCTGGCCGCCTTCTTCGACGCACTGCACGCCCTCGACGTGGACGTGCGGCTGCTCGACTATGTGGAGCACACCATGAGCGAGGGCGTCGGCGCCCAGGCCGCCGCCTACATCGAGTGCGCCATCGACGGACAGGTGCTGTGGGGCGTGGGCATCGACGCCAACATCGTGCGCGCCTCCATCAAGGCGGCCGTCTCGGCGGTCAACCGCGCCTACCGCTGAGGCGAAGCGGCCGAAACCCCTGCTGGGAGCCGTACCCCAGGCGCCCGGCAGGGGAGCGGGCCGGCGTGCCGGCACCGGCCGAAAAACCGCGACGCGGGGGCGAATCGGTGGCGTGGGGCTGACTCCGCCGCACGACTGTGGTTAACATCACGTCCATCCGGCGACGTTGCCGAATCGTGATGGAGGTGCGAGGCCATGCGCCAACGACCCTTCCGTGTACGTCTCGCAGGGGTCCGCACGAGCTGGCGCACCCTCGACGACGGCGACTTCTTCTGCCCCGGCTGCGGAGGTGACCGCCGCTACCGCAGGCGCACGGGGAGGCGCCGCTTCGTGCTCCTGGGCGTCCCGCTGCTCCCCCGCGGCCCGGCCGGGCCCGTCGTCGAATGCGTCGCCTGCCGCGACCACTTCGCCGTCGGCGCGCTCGACCACCCCACCACCGACCGCCTCGCCACCATGCTCCGCGAGGCCGTGCACAGCGTGGCGCTGGCCGTGCTGGCCGCCGGCGGCGCCGAGGCGCGGGCGGTGCGCGAGACGGCAGTGGAGACGGTGCGGGCGGCCGGCTTCCCCGGCTGCCGCGAGGAGGAGCTGATGACGCTGCTCGCCGCGCTCACGCGGGAGAGCGGGCCACCCGGGCGCACCCCGGTGACGAGGGAGATCGAACTGCACGAGGTGCTCGCCCCGCTCGCCCCGCACCTGGCCGTGCCGGGCCGCGAGAGCCTGCTGCTCCAGGGCGCGCGGATCGCGCTCGCCGACGGGGTGTACGGCGCGGCCGAGCGCGAGGTGCTGGCCACCGTCGGACAGGCGCTCCAGCTCGGCGCACAGGACGTGGACCGGCTGCTCGCCCAGGCGCACACCCCGTCCTGATCCGCGCGGGCGGCGCGGCCCGTCTCGCCCACCGGGACGCCAACGCCGTTGTTACGCACGAGTATTGACGGGCGCAGGCCCGCGCTGATGAGTTGGCCGCATGACGAGCCATCAGCCGCTGCCCGCGTTCCCCGACGGGTTCCTGTGGGGTACGTCGACGTCCGCGTTCCAGATCGAAGGCGCCGCCGAGGCGGACGGGCGGGGACCGTCCGTCTGGGACGCCTTCGCCCGGCAGCCGGGGCGGATCAAGGACGGCAGCGACGCCGCCACCGCCACCGACCACTACCACCGGTGGCGCGAGGACGTCGCGCTGCTGCGTGAGCTGGGCGTGGGCGCCTACCGGTTCTCCGTCTCCTGGCCCCGTGTCCTGCCCACCGGCGGAGGAGAGGTCAACGCGCCAGGACTCGACTTCTACGACGCGCTCGTCGACGCGCTGTGCGAAGCGGGCATCGAGCCGGTGCCCACCCTCTTCCACTGGGACACGCCGCTGCCGCTGGAGGAGCGCGGCGGCTGGCTGGAGCGGGACACCGCACAGCGGTTCGCCGACTACGCCGACGCGGTCGCCGCCCGCCTCGCCGACCGCGTCACCCACTGGATCACGCTCAACGAACCCGCCGAGGTGACCGTCCTCGGCTACGGCCTCGGCGCACACGCGCCCGGGAAACGGCTGCTGTTCGACGCGCTGCCCGCCGCCCACCACCAACTGCTCGGCCACGGCCTGGCCGCCCGCGCCCTGCGCGCCCACGGCGTGCGCTCCGTCGGCGTCGCCAACTCGCACGGGCCCGTCTGGCCGCTGTCCGGCAGCGAGGAGGACACCGGCGCCGCGGAATTCTACGACCTGCTCACCAACCGGCTGTTCGCCGAACCGCTGCTGCTGGGCCGCTATCCCGACGACGGCCTGGCCGCCCTGCTGCCGGGGCCGGTCGCCGACGATCTGGAGGTGATCGGCGGATCCCTGGACTGGTACGGCGTCAACTACTACCAGCCCACCCTCGTGGGCGCCCCCGACCCGCACACCCAACAGGACGAGTTCGCCGGCATCGGCATGCCCACCGAACTGCCCTTCGGCATCCGGGAGATACCCGGCAAGGAGCGCACCGGCTTCGGCTGGGCCGTCGTACCCGAAGGGCTCCGCGAAACCCTGCGGCTCCTGCGTGAGAGGTACGGCGAGCGGCTGCCCCCCGTCCTCATCACCGAGAACGGCTGCGCCTACCCCGAGCCGGTGGCCGACAGCCGCAGGATCGCCTTCCACGACGCACACCTGCGCGAACTCCACGCGGCACTCGACGAGGGGGCCGACGTCCGCGGCTACTTCGTCTGGTCACTCCTGGACAACTTCGAGTGGGCCGAAGGGTACGGGCAGCGCTTCGGGCTCGTCCACGTCGACTACGCGACACGGGAACGCACCCCCAAGGACTCCTTCCACTGGCTGCGGGAGGTGCTGCGCGCGCAGCGCCCGCCGGGCCCCGGAACCGGCCAGTGACGGCTCACCCCCCGCCCGGGGCCGTCGGCGGCCCCGCCGACCGTGCCGCGCACCCCGCCGCCGGGCCCCTCGCCGAGCCCACCACGCCGGTCACCCCGCGCTGGACGGCGGCGCTCTCGCTCGCCAACGGCTCGGTATGGGTGGGCTGGTACGGGCCGCTCCAGGTGCTGCTCGCCCTCCAGGCCGCGGAACTGGCCCCCGCGGGGTGGGGCAAGGAGTCCGTACTGGCCTGGGTGACGGGCATCGGCGCCGCCGTCTCGCTGGTCGCCAACCCCCTCTTCGGCGCCGTCTCCGACCGCACCACCTCCCGCTGGGGGCGGCGCGTCCCGTGGATCGTCGCAGGCGTGGCGGGCGGCGCCGCCGGCCTGGTCGTCCTCGCTCTCGCCCGGAACACGACGGCCATGGTGCTGGGCTGGTGCCTGGTGCAACTCGCGCTCAACGCGACCTTCGCCGCGCTGGTCGCGGCCGTCCCCGACCGGGTGCCGGCCGGGCAGCGCGGCGCCGTCGGCGGCTGGCTCGGCGTCTCCCAGACCCTCGGCGTCGTCCTCGGCACCGGCCTGGCCATGGCCGCGGGCGGCATCACCGCCGGCTACCTGGCCTGCGCGCTGTTCACCGTGCTCGCCGTGGTCCCGTACGTGCTGCTGCGCCAGGACACGCCACTGCCGCCCGCGCTGCGGCCCGCGTTCACCTGGCGGGGATTCACCCGCGGCTTCTGGATCAGCCCGCGCGCCCACCCCGACTTCGGCTGGGCCTGGCTGACCCGCTTCCTGGTCAACCTCGGCAACGCGCTGGCACTCCTGTACCTGCTGTACTACCTGCGCGACGAACTGCACGTCGCCGCGCCCGAGGACGGCGTCCTCGTCCTGACCGCCGTGAACGCCGCGCTGCTGCTGGCCACCGTCGTGGTGGGCGGCGTCTGGTCCGACCGTGCGGGGCGGCGCAAACCCTTCGTCCTGTGGGCCGGCGTCGTGATGGCCGCCGCCTCGGCGCTGATGGCCTGCTGGCAGACCTGGACGGGCGTCCTGTGCGCCGCCGCCCTGCTGGGTGTCGGCTTCGGCGTCTTCACCTCCGTCGACTTCGCCCTCATGGCGGACGTGCTGCCCGCCGCCCTCGACCGCGGCAAGGACCTGGGCGTCATCAACATCGCCAACTCCCTGCCCCAGGTCGCCGCCCCCGCCCTGGCCGCGCCCCTGGTCACCCACGCAGGCGGCTACCCCACCCTCTACCTCACCTCCGCCGCCATCGGCCTCGCCGGCGCCCTCCTGGTGCTGCGCATCCGCGGGGTCCGTTAGGCAGGCAGCCGCGGACGCGCCCCCCGGCTGCCCAAGCGCCGGGACGTGGCGCAGGATGGGGCCGTGCAGATGACCCGGGACCCGCTGAACACCGTCATGGACCGCGTCCTGCGGCCCCGACGGCCGCCGGTGCCCCTCGCCCGGAACGACGTACTGCTCGCGCTGGGCATGTGCCTCGCCCAGACCGCCATGGCCGCCTCCGCGCCGCCCTCCGACGGGCACACCCCCACGGTGCTGGGATGGGCGCTGCTCACCTGCTCCGGTGCCGTGCTCGCCCTCCGGCGCAGGGCCCCGTGGCTGACCGTCGCCGTCATCGTGGCCTGCGTCGGCCCCTACCACGCCCAGGACTTCTCCCACTCGGCGGCCGTCCCCGCCGCCCTCGTCGCCCTGTACTCGATGGCCGCCGCCGGGCCGCCGTGGCGCAGCTTCACCACGCTCGGCGTACTCGTCGGCATCATGGCGACGGTGATGGGCAGCCTCGGCGCCACCCGGCAACTGGGCGAGATGCTGCGCTCGTCCGGATGGCTGGTGGTGTGCGTCCTCGTCGGTGAAGCCATCCGCATCCACCGCAACTACGTCGCCGCGGTGGTCGAGCGCGCCGAGAGGGCCGAGCGCACCCGCGAGGAGGAAGCCGCGCGCCGCGTCGCCCAGGAACGGCTGCGCATCGCCCGCGACCTGCACGACCTGCTCGCCCACAGCATCACCCTGATCGGTGTGCAGACCTCGGTGGCCGCGCACGTGCTCGTCGCCGACCCCGACCGGCTCGACCGCGAAGCCGTCGCCAAAGCGCTCGACGGCATCTCCGACACCTGCCGCGGCGCCCGTACGGAGCTGCGGACCACGCTGGAGGTGCTGCGCGCCGGCGACGCCGACGGCATGGAACCGCTGCCAGGGCTGTCCTCGCTGCCCGACCTGGCGCGGGCGGCGTGCGACGCGGGTGCCCGCGTCGAACTGTCCGTGCGCCGCAGCGCACACGACCTCGCGCCCGAGCCCGCCGTCGGCGCCGCCGCCTACCGCATCGTCCAGGAGGCACTGACCAACGCCGTCCGCCACGCGGGGGCCTCGGTCGGCGTGCGGGCCGTGGTGGAGGGAGCCGGCGCCGCGCTGCGGGTGAGCGTCGTCGACGACGGCGGCGCCGCCGACCCGGCCGGCACCGGGGCAGCCGCCGCCGAACAGGCCGGGGACAGGGCGGGGTTCGGCATCGTCGGCATGCGGGAGCGGGCCCGCAGCGTCGGCGGCACCCTCGAAGCCGGGCCGCGCACCGGCCGCCCCGGATACGCGGTGACCGCCCTGCTGCCTGCGCGGCTCACCCCCGCCCCGTCCACGCAAGACGCCCTTGTGAGGAAGGAACCTCGATGAGTGCCTCGATGAGTGGGAGAACGCCTGCCGAGCCGAGTGGCACCGGCACCCCGCTGCGGATCGTCCTCGCCGACGACCAGACGCTCGTGCGCTCCGCCTTCGCCATGCTCATCGCCTCGGCGCCGGGCATGACCGTGGTGGGGGAGGCCGGCACGGGACGCGAAGCCGTCGTGCTGGCGAGGTCGCAACGCGCCGACCTCGTCGTCATGGACATCCGCATGCCCGACCTCGACGGCATCGAGGCGACCCGGCTGATCGCCGCCGCCGACGACCTCGACCAGGTGAAGATCCTCGTCCTGACGACGTACGACACCGACGAACACGTCGTCGAGGCCCTGCGCGCCGGAGCCTCCGGGTTCCTCGTCAAGGACACCCGGCCCGCCGAGCTGCTCGACGCGATCCGCACCGTCGCCGCCGGCGACTCCCTCCTGTCGCCAGGACCGACAGCCCGGCTGATCGCCCGCGTGCTGCGCACCCCGGACCCCGGCACCGCGGCCGAGCCCGCCCCCGGCGTACTGGAGGTGCTCTCCGCACGGGAACGCGAGGTCCTCGCCCTGGTCGCGCGCGGCCACAACAACACCGAGATCGCCCAGAACCTCGCCCTGTCCCCGTTGACCGCCAAAACCCATGTGAGCCGCATCATGGGCAAGCTCTCCGTACGCGACCGCGCACAACTGGTGATCACCGCCTACGAGTCAGGCCTCGTCACCCCGCGAACCGCCCTGCAGCCACCCGCCTGAGACCCGTCTGACACCCCGGTACGGGACAATGGCAGCCATGTGCTCTTCCCCGGACGTGGCGGTGGTCGTGTGAGTTTGTTCCGCGACGACGGGATCGTGCTGCGCACCCAGAAGCTCGGCGAAGCCGACCGCATCATCACGTTGCTCACCCGAGGGCACGGGCGGGTGCGGGCGGTGGCGCGCGGGGTGCGGCGGACGAAGTCGAAGTTCGGGGCGCGGCTGGAGCCGTTCAGCCATGTGGACGTGCAGTTCTTCGCGCGGGGCAGCGATCTGGTGGGGCGCGGCCTGCCGCTGTGCACCCAGACGGAGACGATCGCCCCGTACGGCCGGGGCATCGTGGCGGACTACGACCGCTACACGGCGGGCACGGCCATGCTGGAGACGGCCGAGCGGTTCACCGACCACGAGGGCGAGCCGAACGTGCAGCAGTATCTGCTGCTGGTCGGAGGGCTGCGCACCCTCGCCTCCGGCGAGCACGGCGCGGGCCTGGTGCTGGACGCCTTCCTGCTGCGCTCCCTGGCCATGGGCGGCTACGCCCCCAGCTTCGCGGACTGCGCCAAGTGCGGGATGCCGGGTCCCAACCGGTTCTTCTCGGTCGCCTCGGGCGGCGTGGTGTGCGGCGACTGCCGCGTCCCGGGCAGCGTCGTGCCGTCCCCGGAGGCGCTGCGGCTGCTGGGCGCCCTGCTGACCGGCGACTGGGAGACGGCGGATGCCGCTGAGCGGCGGCACTGCCGGGAGGGCTCGGGGCTGGTCTCGGCGTATCTGCACTGGCATCTGGAGCGGGGGCTGCGCTCCTTGCGGTACGTGCGGCAGGCGTCGAACGGTTAGGCTCGGGCGGGTCAGCTGTCCCTTGTCCCGCCCGCTGGAGATGAGTACCGAATGGCACGCCGCGGAATGCTGTCCTGGTCGCAGCAGCGCGAGTACCAGGCGCCCGAGCCGCATCCGTCGGGGGCCAGGCCGCCCAAGATCCCCGGTGAGCTCGTCCCGGGCCATGTGGCGGTCGTCATGGACGGCAACGGCCGGTGGGCCAAGCAGCGCGGTCTGCCGCGCACGGAGGGGCACAAGGTCGGTGAGGGCGTCGTGATGGACGTTCTCAAGGGCTGCCTGGAGATGGGCGTCAAGAACCTGTCGCTGTACGCCTTCTCGACGGAGAACTGGAAGCGGTCGCCGGAAGAGGTGCGCTTCTTGATGAACTTCAACCGGGACGTGATCCGCCGGCGGCGCGACGAGATGGACGCACTCGGCATCCGCATCCGCTGGGTGGGCCGGATGCCGAAGCTGTGGAAGTCGGTCGTCCAGGAGCTTCAGGTCGCCCAGGAGCAGACCAAGGACAACGACGCGATGACGCTGTACTTCTGCGTCAACTACGGCGGCCGGGCCGAGGTCGCGGACGCGGCGCGCGCTGTCGCCGAGGAGGTCGCCGCGGGCCGGCTCGACCCGTCGAAGGTCAACGAGAAGACGTTCGCGAAGTACCTGTACTACCGCGACATGCCGGACGTGGACCTCTTCCTGCGCCCTTCGGGCGAGCAGCGCACCTCCAACTACCTGATCTGGCAGAGCGCCTACGCGGAGATGGTCTACCAGGACGTGCTGTGGCCGGACTTCGACCGGCGCGACCTGTGGGCGGCCTGCCTGGAGTACGCCCAGCGCGACCGGCGCTTCGGCGGCGCCCTGCCGAACGAGGGCGGGCGGGCCGCGTCGGGGACGGAGTGAGCGGGCGGCGCGGGCGGCGTTAGCCCGCGAAGTTCCAGGAGACCGTGCCGCCCGCGGTCACGACGGTGGCCAGCACGATCAGGTCGGCGGCGCCGAGGGCGAGGCCGAGCAGGGCGCGGCGGGGCCTGGTGGTGCCGCGGGCGAGTGCCAGTCCGCCGAGAACCAGGGCGCAGGGGCCCAGGACGATGTTGAAGACCAGCAGTCCGACCAGGCCCAGCACGAACGAGGCCACTGCCATGTCGTTCGCGTCGGCCCGGCGGGTGCGGCCCTTGGTCAGTGCGCGGGGGGTGGTGCTCGTCGTGCTCATGATCGGCTCAGCTCCTTGGTCTTCTCGGGGCTCCGGTGGCCGGGCTCCGGAGCGACAGGGGGCTCCGGTGGCCGGGTTCTCCGGTTCCTCAGCTCCGTTGCCTGTGGCGGCGGTGGCGCTCGCGCACGGCGAAGACGAGCAGCCAGGCGGCGATGGCCGCGGCAGCGGTCAGGCTGACGGCCGGCGGCAGGTGGGCGGGTGGGCCCACCAGGACGCCCAGCAGGAGGAACGCTGCGACGAGGAAGAGCATGGGTCCCTCTCTCCGAACGGATACGGCGATTCCAGTGAACAAGTGTGGTGACAACTGTTCACTGAGTCTGAGAGTACCCCATTGCGGGGTCCGGCACACAACTGTTTACTGAACCCATGAGCACCACCCCCTCGCAACGGGACCTCCAGAAGGCCAGGACGCGCCGCGCCCTGCTCGACGCGGGCCTCGGCCTGCTCAGGGAGCAGAGCCTCAGCAGCCTCGGGCTGCGGGAGATCACCCGGGCCGTGGGCATCTCGCCCGCCGCGTTCTACCGGCACTTCCGCGACGTCTCCGACCTCGGCGTCGCCCTCGTCGAGGAGTCGCTCGGCAGCCTGCACGAGGTGATACGGAGCGGACTGACCGAGCGCACCGAGGACGCCGAGCGCATCGACCACCTCGTCGGCGCCATCGCCGCGTACGTGCGGGCGCACCCCGAGCACATCCGGTTCGTGGCCAGCGAGCGGCACGGCGGTGTGGCCGCCGTCCGCACCGCCATCGCCGCCGAACTCGACCGCTTCGCCGAGGAGGTGGCCAGGCTGCTGGCCGAGGACGAGGTCTCCCGCGGCTGGAGCGCCGAGGATCTGCGGATGCTGGGGGAGACGTACGTCGACACCATGGTGATGACGGCCTCCGCGTTCCTGGAGGCCGCCCAGGGCGAGGGGCCCTCCCCCGAGGCGGTCGCGCACACGGCCCGCCGCCAGCTCCGCCTCATCAGCCTGGGCCGCCGCCACTGGACGTCCGGGCAGTCCCCGGGCACGTGAGCCCTCGCTCGCTGTCCGCCCTCGCTCACCGGAGCCCCGGGGCGGCGGTCCCGGGGCGGGCGAGGCCTCTTGTCAGGCGGTACGCCTGCGGAACAGCGCCGCGCAGACCGGCAGGGTGACCGCGAGCAGCCCGCCGCACCAGGCGAGGGCGAGCCAGGGGCTTTGGCCGGTCGGCTGGTCCAGCAGCAGGCCGCGCAGGGATTCGATGACGGGGGTCACCGGCTGGTTGTCGGCGAAGCCGTGCAGCCAGTGCGGCATCGTCTCGACCGGCACGAAGGCGCTGCTGGGGTAGGGCAGGAAGAGCATCACGAACGTGAAGCCGCCCGCCGCCTCCGGGGTCTTGGCCAAGAGTCCCGCCGCGGCGCCGAGCCAGGAGAGGGCGGTGATGTAGGCGAGCAGGATGCCGACGGCGGCCAGCCACTGGCCGGTCCCCGCGTGCGGGCGGAAGCCGATGGCGAAGGCGACGCCCAGGACGGCGGCCGTGGCCGCCGCGTTGCGGGCCACGCTGGCGGCGACGTGTCCGGCCAGTACCGCGGTGCTGCTGGTGTCCATCGAGCGGAAGCGGTCGATGATGCCGCCCGTCATGTCGTTCGAGACGGTGGTCGCCGTCATGGACGCGCCGTAGCCCGCGCACAGGATCAGCACGCCGGGTGCCACGTAGGTGACGTACTTTCCGGTGTTCGTCTCGATGGCGCCGCCGAAGAAGTAGACGAACACCAGCATCAGCAGCACCGGCAGCACGAGCGCCGTGATCACGGCGTCCGGATTGCGGCGGGTCAGCCGGACGGACCGGCTCGCGAGGACGGCGTACTCACTCATGGGTCAGCTCCAGGAAGACGTCGTCGAGCGTGGCACTGTGCAGGGCGAAGCGCTCCACCTGGGCGCGCGCGGGGTCCAGTTCGTCGAGCAGGGCCCGTACGTGGGCCGCGCTGCCGTCCGTCGCGACGCCCAGCAGCAGCTCCTCGGGCGCCTTGTGCAGCAGCCGCCCGGCCAGGCGCGCGGCCATCGCCGCGTACGCCTCGTGGTCCGCCATGGTCAGGTCGAGGCGCTGGGCCGCGACCGTCTTCTTCAGCTCCGCCGGGGACCCCTCGGCGATCACGCGGCCTTCGTCGAGCACGGCGACCCGGTCGGCCAGTTGATCGGCCTCCTCCAGGTACTGCGTGGTCAACAGGACGGTGACGCCGGCCGCCGTGAGCGATCCGACCGCCTGCCACATCGTGCGGCGGCCCCGTGGGTCGAGCCCCGTGGTCGGCTCGTCCAGGAAGACCACCTGCGGGTCGCCGACGAGGCCCGCCGCGATGTCCAGCCGCCGGCGCATGCCGCCCGAGTAGGTGGCGACCCGGCGGCCCTGCGCCTCGGTGAGGCCGAACCGCTCCAGGAGTTGGTCGGCGCGCCGGCCGGCGGCCTTGCGCGAGTGGCCGCGCAGCGCCGCCATCATGCGCAGGTTCTCCCGCCCGGTCTGTTCCTCGTCGAGCGCCGCGTACTGCCCGGTCAGGCTGATCGCGCGGCGCACCTGGGACCGCTCGGTGACCACGTCGTGGCCCGCCACGCTCGCCTGTCCCGCGTCGGGGCGCGTGAGCGTCGCGAGGATGCGCACGGTGGTGGTCTTGCCCGCCCCGTTCGGTCCGAGGAGCGCGTACACGCTGCCGCGCCGTACCCGTAGATCCAGGTTCTCGAGTACGGACACGGACCCGTACCTCTTGCTCAGACCCCGGGTCTCGATCGCCCAACTCGTCTCAGGCAGTGGGTTCATGGCAGGCCCCCCTCTCTCTGTGTACCTCATACGCACTACTGCGTATGCTATAAACTTTACTGCGTATGCTATACACGAGCCGGGGGTCGGAGCGCAAGCGGAAGGCGGAGAATGGCGAAGCAGCAGACCGCACAGAACGGTCTCCCGGCCGGAGTGGCAGCCGCGTGGGGCCTGCGCGAGCGCCCTGGCAGAGGCCCGGCGCGCGGGCTGGACGTGCCGCGGATCGTGGGGGCGGCCGTCGCGCTCGCCGACGCCGAGGGGCTGGGAGCCGTCTCCATGAGCCGCGTCGCCACCGAGGTCGGCGTCTCCACGATGGCCCTCTACCGCTACGTCGAGGGCAAGGACGCCCTGCTGATCCTCATGGAGGACGCCGCGGCCGGCACCCCGCCGCCCGGCCCCGCGCCCGAGGAGGGCTGGCGCGCCGGGCTCGAACACTGGGCCCGCGCCCACCGCGATGTGCTCACCCGCCACCTGTGGATGGTCCGCATCCCGATCAGCACGCCGCCGCTGAGCCCGCACAGCGTGGAGTGGATGGAGCTGGCGCTGCGGTGCCTGCGGGGGACGGGGCTCGACGCGGAGGAGAAGCTGGGCGTGCTCGTGACGCTCAACGGCTTCGTCCGCAGCCACGTCTCACTGTTCGCGGACATCGCGGGAGCGGGCGGGGGGGAAGGCGGCGCCGACTGGGAGGAACTGGAGCCCCGCTACTGGCGCCTGATGACCCAGCTGACCGCGACCGGTGACTTCCCCGCCATCACGGAGATGCTCGCCTCCGGCGAGGTGGACACCGCCTTCGAGGAGGACGGGGACGAGGGCGAGGGCACCGCCGACTTCGAGTTCGGCCTGGCACTGGTCCTGGACGGGGTGCAGGCGCTCATCGAACGGCGGGCCTGACGGCGGCTACCGCCCGGGGGCGCACTCCCCGCAGGTGCCGAAGATCTCGACCGTGTGGCCGACGTCGACGAAGCCGTGCTCGGCGGCCACGGAGGCGGCCCATTTCTCCACGGCCGGGCCCTCGACCTCGACGGCCTTTCCGCAAGCGCGGCAGACCAGGTGATGGTGGTGGTCGTCGCTGTGGCAGCGGCGGTAGACGGCTTCGCCCTCGTCCGTGCGCAGCACGTCGACCTCGCCGGCGTCGGCGAGGGACTGGAGGGTGCGGTAAACCGTGGTGAGCCCCACCGAATCGCCCCGGTGCTTGAGCATGTCATGCAGTTCCTGGGCGCTGCGGAACTCCTCGACCTCTGCGAGCGCGGCGGAGACGGCGGCGCGCTGCCGGGTCGACCGGCCGCGTACAGGGGGACCTGCGGTGGTCACGCTCTGGCTCCTTACGTTCGTCGGCTCCGGGGAGTCGCCGGGCGGGGACTTCCGGTTCTGCGCGGCGTTCGCGACGACCCATTGTGCCAGGCGAACCCGGAGCGCGGGTATTACACCCTGGTAGGACGATCCGTACCGGCCGCGCTGTCGGCGCGCACACCGCCGCGGGCGCCGGCGGCGGCCTCGCCGCCGTCCGTCTCCAGGGCGTCCTCTCCCTCCTCCCGGAAGTGTTTCCCGCCGGTGCCGCCGGGATGCGTGGCCCCGAAGCGCCGCCGGGCCAGCGGCGCGGCCAGTGCGGTGACGACGCCGAAGAGGACGATGGCCAGGACGACGATGCTGGCCCCGGGCGGCACGTCGACGAAGTAGGAGGTCACCGTCCCCGAGAGGGTGACGACGACGCCGAAGCCGACCGAGAGCCCCAGGGTGGCCGCGAAGCCGCGGGTGGCCTGCTGTGCGGCGGCCACCGGAATCACCATCAGCGCGCTGACCAGCAGCAGCCCGACGACCCGCATCGCCACGGTGACCGTCACCGCCGCCGTCACGGCCAGCAGCAGGTTCAGCAGCCGCACGGGCAGCCCGGTGACCCGGGCGAACTCCTCGTCCTGGCAGATCGCGAACAGCTGCCGCCGCAGGCCGAGCGAGACGAGCAGCACGAAGACCGACAGGCCGACGATGGCGACGATGTCCTCGACGGCGACGGTGGTGATGGAGCCGAACAGGTACGTGGTCAGGTTGGCGTTGGACCCGTTCGGCGCCAGGTTGATGATCATGACGCCGCCCGCCATGCCGCCGTAGAACAGCATGGCCAGCGCGATGTCTCCGCGTGCCTTGCCGTACCAGCGGATCAGCTCCATCGCGATGGCGCCCAGCGAGGAGACGAGCACGGCCATCCACACCGGGTTGGCGCTCAGCAGGAAGCCCAGCGCCACGCCGGTCAGCGCGACGTGCCCGATGCCGTCGCCCATGATCGCCTGGCGCCGCTGCACCAGGTAGATGCCCACGGCGGGCGCGGCGATGCCCACGAGCAGCGCGGCGAGCAGCGCGCGCTGCATGAAGGCGAAGTTCAGCATCTCGATCATGTGAGCAGCCCCGTCTCGATCTTCGGTGCGGCCTCGGCGGGTTCGGCGCCGTGCGGGTGGCAGGCCAGGTCGTGCAGCCGGTCGGGGTTCTCCACCCGTTCGACCTGCCCGTCGCGCAGCACCACGGCCCGGTCGATGAGCGGGGCGAGCGGGCCCAGCTCGTGCAGCACCAACAGCACGGAGGTGCCCTCCTCCACCTGCTTGCGCAGGGTGTCGGCCAGCGCCTCCTGGTTGCCGACGTCCACACCCGCCAACGGCTCGTCCATGATCAGCAGTTCCGGCTCGGCCGCCAGCGCGCGGGCGATCAGCACCCGCTGGTGCTGACCGCCGGAGAGCGCGTCCACCGGGTCCTTGATCCTGCCGGCCATGCCCACCTGTTCGAGGGCGCGGCGCACGGCCGCCTTGTCGTCCCGGCCCAGGGGCCCGAAGCGGCGCCGGGCGAGCCGGCCGGCCGCCACCACCTCGCGGACGGTCGCGGGGACTCCGGCCGCCGCGGTGGAGCGCTGCGGAACGTAACCGAGCCGCTGCCACTGGCGGAAGCGGGCGAAGGGCGTGCCGAACAGCTCCAGCGTGCCGCCGGTGAGTGGGACCTGGCCGAGGACGGCGCGGATGGTGGTGGACTTGCCCGAGCCGTTGGCCCCCAGCAGCGCGACCGTCTCGCCGCGCGCCACCGTCAGGTCCACCCCGCGCAGCACGGGCCGCCCGCCCAGTGAGGCGGTCGCCCCGCGCAGTGCGACGGCGGGCGGGGCGTCGGCTATGGCGGGCCTGTCACGGTCCGCCGTCGGCTTCGTCGTCATGCCTTTACGTCCTCACTGCGCGCCGAGCGCGGTCTTGAGCGCGGTCAGGTTCTGGTGCATCACGGAGAAGTAGTCCTGCGTCTTCGGGTTCTTGACGCTCTCCAGGGGGCTGAGCACCGCCGTCTTGAGGTTCAGGTCGCCGGCCAGGGTCTTGGCGGTCTTGTCGCTGGCGTTGTTTTCGAAGAAGACGGTGTCCACGTCGTCCTTCTTCGCGATGTCGTGCAAGTCCTTCATCCGGGCCGCGCTGGGCTCGGACTCGGGGTCGATTCCGGCCACGGCCTCCTCGTGCAGGCCGTACCGCTCGGCGAGGTAGCCGAAGGCGGCGTGGGTGGTGATGAAGGTGTCGGTCTTCTTGCCCTTGAGGCCGTCCTCGAACTCCTGATCCAGCTTCCCGAGCCTCTTCACCAGGGCGTCGGTCTTCTTCTTGTACTCGTCCTTGTGGTCGGGGTCGGCCTTCTGGAGCTGTGCGCCGACGCCCTCGGCGACCTCGGCGTAGCGGACGGGGTCGAGCCACACGTGCGGGTCGCCGCCGGTCTCGTCGCCGTGGTCGTGGCCCTCGTGACCGTGGTCGTGGCCCTCGTCGCCGTGGTCGTGGCCCCCGTGTTCGTGGCCTTCCTCTCCGTGCACGTCGGTGCCGTGCTTCTCCAGGGTGGTGAAGGAGGTGGCCTCGGCGACGTTCTTCACGCCCGACTGCTCGACCGCCTCGTCCACGGCGGGCTGGAGCCCCTTGAGATAGACGATCATGTCGGCCTCGCTGAGCTCGCCCGTCTGCTTCGGACTCAGCTCCAGGTCGTGCGGCTCGGTGCCGGGCTGGGTGAGGTTCTGGACCTCGACGCGGTCCCCGCCGATCTGCTGCGCGAGATACGCCATCGGGTAGAAGGAGGCGGCTACGTGCACCTTGCCGTCGTCCCCGGTCCCGCTGCCGCACGCGGCCAGGGTGAGGGAGCCGGCGCCGAGGGCGGTGAGAGCGGCGCTGGTACGTATGAGGCGACGAAGGCGAGGACCGGTGTTCATGACACTCATTTTCACGAGAAATGGAAACGATTGTCAACTAAAGCTTTGCGCTACGTGATCGACACGGAGGGTGGTGACGGGGCGGGGGCGGTGGGCCGTCCGCGCCCCGAAAAGGCGGCCAACCGATTTGCTGAGCACCCCTCGCCGCCCAGTAATCTGAGGTATTCCGTCTCGTCGTCAATGAAGAGAGCACCGTGGCCGCCGACAAGATCGACACAATTGTCAGCCTCAGCAAGCGCCGTGGCTTCGTCTACCCGTGCAGTGAGATCTACGGCGGTCAGCGTGCCGCCTGGGACTACGGACCGCTGGGCGTGGAGCTCAAGGAGAACATCAAGCGCCAGTGGTGGCGCTCCATGGTCACCTCGCGCGACGACGTGGTGGGTATCGACTCGTCGGTGATCCTGGCCCCCGAGGTGTGGGAGGCATCGGGCCATGTCTCCACCTTCACCGATCCGCTCACCGAGTGCACCTCGTGCCACAAGCGGTTCCGGGCCGACCACCTGATCGAGGCGTACGAGGCCAAGCACGGCCGCGAGCCCGAGAACGGCCTGGCCGACCTCAACTGCCCGCACTGCGGCAACAAGGGCGGTTTCACCGAGCCCAAGCAGTTCTCCGGGCTGCTCTCCACCCACCTGGGCCCCACCCAGGACTCCGGGTCGGTCACCTACCTGCGCCCCGAGACCGCGCAGGGCATCTTCACCAACTTCGCCGCCGTCCAGCAGACCTCGCGCAAGAAGCCGCCGTTCGGCATCGCGCAGACGGGCAAGTCGTTCCGCAACGAGATCACGCCGGGCAACTTCATCTTCCGCACCCGCGAGTTCGAGCAGATGGAGATGGAGTTCTTCGTCAAGCCGGGCGAGGACGAGGAGTGGCAGCAGTACTGGATGGACCAGCGCTGGGCCTGGTACCGCGACCTCGGCATCCGCGAGGAGAACATCCGCTGGTACGAGCACCCGAAGGAGAAGCTGTCCCACTACTCCAAGCGGACGGCCGACATCGAGTACCGCTTCCAGTTCGGCGGCAGCGAGTTCGGTGAGCTGGAGGGCATCGCCAACCGCACCGACTACGACCTGACGGCCCACTCCAAGGCGTCCGGGCACGACCTGTCGTACTTCGACCAGGAGGCGGGCGAGCGCTGGACACCGTACGTCATCGAGCCGGCCGCCGGTGTCAACCGCGCCATGCTCGCCTTCATGCTCGACGCCTACATCGAGGACGAGGCGCCCAACGCCAAGGGCAAGATGGAGAAGCGCACCGTCATGCGCCTCGACCCGCGGCTGGCCCCGGTCAAGGTCGCCGTGCTGCCGCTGTCCCGCAACGAGAAGCTGTCGCCGAAGGCGCGCGGCCTCTCCGAGGCCCTGCGCAGGAACTGGAACATCGAGTTCGACGACGCGGGCGCCATCGGCCGCCGCTACCGCCGTCAGGACGAGATCGGCACGCCGTTCTGCGTCACCGTCGACTTCGACACCCTCGACGACAACGCCGTCACGGTGCGTGAGCGCGACACGATGAAGCAGGAGCGCGTCTCCCTCGACCAGATCGAGGGCTACCTCGCGGCCCGTCTCCTCGGCTGCTGAGCGCTCTCACTCTTCGCGCGCCTAGGGTCCGGCTCCCCATCGGGGGGCCGGGCCCTTTCGCCGTGACGTGCACGCGTGAACGTCACCCGGCGGTACGGCGCAGCAGCAGGCACACGAAGCCGAAGCTGTCCCGGTAGTCGCGCAGCCACTCGTCCCGGTGCTCGGCCGCCGCGCGCAGTGCCTCCGCGCTGTCGGGGTGGCCGGGATGGTCCAGCGCCCAACGGGAGAGCGAACCCGTCCAGTTCCACTCGTAGTCGTCCAGCTCGTGGCGGGTGGACAGGTGGGCGTACGTGGGCGTCCAGCCGTCGGCGGTCACCGCGTCCACCGTGCCCGCCAGGTCCTGGTACTCGCCCAGCATCTCCCGTGCCCGCGCGCTCGGTTCACCCTCCCAGTAGGCGTCGCCCACCAGGACGGTCCCGCCGGGGGCCAGGTGCCGGGCGGCGGCGTCCAGGGTGGGCAGCAGGCCGCCGAACGCGTGCGTGGCGCCCACGCTGAGCACCACGTCGTAGGCGTGCGGCGCGGTGAACGCGTCGGCCTCGGCGCGGTGCAGCGTCAGCCGCTCGGCCGCGCCCGCCTGCTCGGCCCGCTGCCGGGCCCGCTCCAGCGCCGGTGCGGAGACGTCCACGCCGGTCCCGGTCGCGCCGGGGTGCCGCTGAAGGGCGCGCAGCAGCCAGGCGGCCTCACCGCAGCCGAGGTCCAGCACGCGCTCGTCACCCCGTACGAGGGCGCGCGCGAGCAAGCGGTGCACGGAGGAGTCGTCGAGCGGGGCCGCGACGGGGTGGTCGGCGTGGGCGAGGAGGGAGCGCGTCTGTCGGTCCATCCGGGCACTGTGGCAGGTCCCGGCTCCCCCTCACCGCTGCTTTTCCGACGGCTTGCCGAAGGCGGTCGTGCCCAGCTCGAAATCGAACGGCGGGGGGACGTGCGCGGCTTTGCCGAACGGGCACGTCGTGCGCCTCCTGTACCCCTCCGGTGCCGGGTCGGAGAAGACGGAAACGGTCTGCTCCCGCATGTCGAGCAGCAGGTACACGGCGACGCCTGCTGCGGCGTAGACCGCCAACTTGTCGCTCCAGTCGACGTCGCGGGTCGACGCCGAGGTCAATTCGGCGACGAGAGTAAGGGATTCGCCGTCGATGTACCGCTCGTGCGTGTCGAAGGCCTTCTCGGAGGCGACGAAGACGTCAGGGCCGAAGGCCCGTTCCTGATCCGGGAAGGTGAAGAGGTAGGGGGAGCTGTCCACGAGGGCGCCCGTGGGTACATGCGGTTCGAGCTGGGTGCGCAGGGAACGCATCACGCGCAGGTAATACCCCTTCGACCACGGCGACATGACGATGTTTCCCCCGATGATCTCCGCCCGGTAGCCGTCGGGCACCTCCATGGTCATGAGTGTCCGGAACAGCGCCTGGAAGCTGTCCTCGGGTACCTCGGGGGTCTCTATGGCCGTCGGTCGATCGAGCATCACAGTCATGATGCGCCTTCCCGGTGCGGTGAGCCAGTCGCAACTCACCGTAGCGACGCGCTCTGACAATCGGAGCGCGTGCGGGGGACAGGCCCCCCGAAGGGGTTACACGGGGGAGGCCGCCGCCCGCAGGACCGCGTCCAGCAGGCCCGGGAAGCGGGCGTCGAGGTCGGCGCGGCGCAGGCAGTTGATCTTCGCGGTGCCGCGGTAGCACTGGTTGATGACGCCCGCCTCGCGCAGGACGCGGAAGTGGTGGGTGGAGGTCGACGTGGCGACGGGAAGCTCGACCTGCGAGCAGGTGGCGCCCTGGCCCTCGCCCTCTCCGTAGCCGTTCAGCGCGGTGATGATGCGCAGCCGCATGGGGTCGGCGAGCGCGTGCAGCACGGCGTCGAGGCGGATCTCCGCGCGGGCGGGGTGCGGGAGTTCGCGTACGGCTGTAGTCGTCGGCACAGGGTCATAGTACGGCAGGCATCGAAATTTGACAGCTCTCGTAATACGGTGGTTATCGTACTAGTGCCGAGTGGCCCCCTGACCGATTGGAGAGCGCCGTGAGCGCACTGTTCGAGCCCCTCACTCTGCGGTCGGTGACCGTGCCCAACCGCGTCTGGATGGCGCCGATGTGCCAGTACTCCGCCGCCCCCGAGGGCCCGGACCAGGGCGCGCCCACCGACTGGCACCTGGCCCACCTCGGCGCCCGCGCCTCCGGCGGACTGGGCCTGGCGCTGGTCGAGGCCACGGGCATCACCCCCGAAGGCCGGATCAGCCCGTACGACCTGGGCCTGTGGAACGACCGCCAGCAGGAGGCCTTCACCCGCCTCACCCGCTTCCTGCGCGAGCAGGGCACCGTCCCCGGTATCCAGCTCGCGCACGCCGGACGCAAGGCCTCCACCGAGCGCACCTGGGTGGAGCGCGGCGCGCCCCTCGCCCCCGGCGAGAACCACGGCTGGCAGCCGGTCGGCCCCAGCCCGCTCTCCTTCGACGAGCGGCACTCCACGCCCACCGAGCTGTCAAGGGACGAGATCGCGACGCTGGTGCGGCAGTTCGCCGACAGCGCCCGCCGCGCGCTCGCGGCCGGCTTCCAGGTCGTCGAGGTCCACGGCGCCCACGGCTACCTGATCAACGAGTTCCTCTCGCCGTTCAGCAACCGCCGCACCGACGAGTACGGCGGCACCTTCGAGGGCCGTATCCGCTTCGCGCTGGAGGTCGTGGACGCCGTCCGCGCCGTGTGGCCCGAGGAACTGCCGCTGTTCTTCCGCACCTCCGCCACCGACTGGCTGAGCGAGAACACCGAGGACGGCCGCGAGGGCTGGACCGGCGAGGACACCGTGCGGCTCGCCAAGGAACTGCTGGCCCGCGGTGTGGACCTGCTCGACACCTCCACGGGCGGCAACGCGCCCGACGCCCGCATCGAGGCCGTGCCCGGCTACCAGGTGCCGTTCGCCGAGCGGGTCAAGAAGGAGACCGGCCTGCCGGTGGGCGCCGTCGGCCTGATCACCGAGCCGCGCCAGGCCGAGGAGATCATCGCCTCGGGCCAGGCCGACGCGGTCCTGCTCGGCCGCGAGCTGCTGCGCCGCCCCTACTGGGCGAACGAGGCCGCGGTCGAACTGGGCGCCGAGCCGCGGCGCCCGGTGCAGTACCACCGGGCGTAAGCCCCGCCGTGCCGCTCTCGGGCGGCGGCCTACTGCCGGGCCGCCGCCTCGGCCGGGCCGCCGCCTCGGCGGGGTCGCTGCCTCGGCCGGGTCGCCGCCTCGGCGGGCAGCCGCAGGACTCCGCCCGCGTGCGGGAGGCGAACCGGGCAGCCCGTAGCTCGTCGCGGCGAACGAGCTGAGCGGCACTCCGCCCCCTTCCTTGCCGGGGACGATCGCCTCGCTCGAACCCGCGTCCACCCCGACGGACGGCTCTTCGCGGGACGTCAGTTCAGCTGCCGTACGAAGGCGACGAGGAACAGGGCACCGGCCAGGCAGCCCATCCACACCGCCGGCAGCACCCAGCCGGCGCGGCGCTCGCCCCGCAGGGGGCCGTCATCCGGCGGTGCAGCCCCGCGAGGCCGTACAGCAGGCCCGTCGCCGCGACGGCGACGGGGCAGCCCACCGCGAAGTGCGCGAGCCACGCACCGGCCCTGCTGGGGCCGCCCCAGGAGGTGTCGTAGGGCCCGTCGTCGACGAACCCGTACAGCACCCCGCGGGCGACGAACAGCACCAGCATCCCGACGAGCAGCAGCGCGAGGACGCCGAGCAGCACGGTGAGGACGGCGTGCACCACAAGCCGTACCGTCCCGGTGCGGGGTCCGTCGTCCGGTTCCGTTCCGGGGCGGGGGCCGTCCGGTTCCGTCCGCGCCCGCAGGAGTCCGAGCGCGCTCCGGGTCCGCCCCGCGAGCGCGGCGACGAGTGCGAGCAGACCGGCGGGCAGCAGCACGGCGGCTGCTCCCACCTCGCGCGCGAACCGCCGCTTGAAGGACGCCCGCGGCACCGGCACCGGCGCGGACGACGAGAGTTTCTCCGCAACGTTCATGGGCGGGACGCTAGAGCGGCACCCACGCCACTCACGACACACCACGGAGCCATCCCACCCCGTACCCCGGTAGGGGAGGGACGGCGGATGGGACGGCTCCGCGGTGGGGGGCTCGCGTGCGCGCGACGCCTCGCATATGCGGTGGACGGGCAGGCGCCGGCCAGGTAACACGTGAGGGCGTCGGGCGCGGCGGCGCACGGTGGTGCGCCCGTGCCCGACGACGTTGCCGCCTGTCGCCGGAAGGAGTGCTCGCCGTGCCGGAACCGCTCGTGGTGGAGGTACCGCAGTGGCAGGGGTCGTCGTCCGCCACGGCGCGACGACGGCTGCCCGCCGGAGCCGGGGCGCTGGCGGACCTGCTGCCGTTCGGCCGCCGCCTGCGCCCGCGGACGGACGCATCCGGGGGGACCGGGGGAAGCGGACGGACGGCGCAGGGCGTACGCGCGCTCGACGCGCTCACCGCCAACCTGGCGGCGGTCCGCGCGGCGCTGGACGAGGCGGACGCGCCCGTCCTCGTGACGGTCGGCGGGGACTGCGGCGCCGAGCTCGCCCCCGTCGAGCGGGCGCACCGGCTCCACGGCGAGCGGCTGGCCGTGGTGTGGTGCGACGCCCACGCCGACCTCAACACAGCGGCCTCCTCGCCGTCGGGCGCCTTCCACGGCATGGTGCTGCGCACCCTCCTGGGCGAAGGGCCCGAGCCGCTGCGGTGCGAGCGGCCCCTGTCGCCCGGGCAGATCGTGCTGGCCGGGGCCCGCGCACTCGACCCGGCCGAACGCCGGTTCGTCGCCGCACACGGCATCCGGCACCTCGGCGTCGCGGAACTGGCCGACCCGCGCGCCCTCGTCGAAGCGGTCGCGGCGACGGGTGCCGCAGCGGTGTACGTCCACGTCGACCTCGACGTGCTCGACCCCGGTGTCTTCTCCTCCGTGGGCGTCCCCGAGCCCGGCGGCCTCGCCCCGCACAGGCTCGCCGACGCCGTGCGGGCGCTGGGCGAGAGGTTCCCGCTCGCCGGTCTCGGCGTGACCGAACACCAACCCGCCGAGGACCCCGCCGCCCGCGCGGCCGACACGGCGGTCCTCGACCACCTCGTCCGGGTGCTGGCCGACACCGTCTCCCAGTGCGCCCGCGAGGACGTCCGCCGCATCGAACGGCACGCTCTGGGGGCCTGGCCGGCGCCGGTCGCACACACCGCGGGCGGCTGGCTGCTGAGGCACACACCGGGCATGCGGCGGCTGCGCTCGGGCAACACGGCCCTGCCGCTGCCGCCCCCCGGCGCCTCCGCCGCGCAGGAGTCCTCCGCCGCGCAGGAGTCCTCCGCCCGCGAGTCCTCCGCCCGCGAGCCCGCCGACCGCGAGCCCGCCGCCCGCGAGCCCGCGGCCCACGAGCCCGCCCTGCGCGAGCTCGAAGCGTTCTACGCGGCGCGCGGCCTGCCCGCCGCGGTGCAGGTCTCTCCCGCGGCCCGGCACGTGACGTTGGACGAGCACCTGGCAGCGCTGGGCTACACGCTCGGCGAGCCCATCCACGTGCTCACCGCGCCCACCGAAGCGGTCGCGGCCTGCCCATCCGGCAGCGGCAGCGCAGCCCACGCACCCCCGGACGCCATGGAGGGCGGCAGCGGATGGCAGGTGCGAGTGGACGAGGCGCTGACACCGCAGTGGCTGGAGGACTTCACGGCGTTGGACGGGCAGGAGGACAGCCGCGGCCTCGCCGAGCAGGTCGTCTCCCGGATCAGCTCGCCGGTGGCCTGTGTCAGCGCCCTGAGCGCGGACCGACGGGCCGTCGGGCTCGGCCTGTTCGTCGGCGGAGACGAGCGGTGGGCGGGCGTCTACTGCATGGTCACCCACCCGGGGGCCAGGCGGCAGGGCGTGGCCGCCGCCGTCCTGCGTGCCGGTGCCCGATGGGCGGCCGGCCGGCGCATCCGGGGCCTCTACCTCCAGGTGGCGCGGTCCAATCCGGCCGCGCGCGCCCTCTACGCCCGAGCGGGCTTCTGCTACGCCTACAGCTACCACTACCGCCTGCGCGGGGTCTCACATGGTGGGTCGGCGACCGAGGCGCCCGGTTCGCGGGTTACCGTCCGCTGATGCACATCCTCAGCGTGAACGTCGGCCCGCCACGCCGGGTGGAGTACACCGACGCGCCGTCGGGCGCCACCGGCATCGGCAAGAGCCCCGTGGACATGCCCGTGCGGGTGGCCGCGCCGGGGGAGCCCGGCGTGGGAGCCGGAGGCGTGGCCGGCGACGCGGTCTGCGACCTGCGATACCACGGCGGCGACGACAGGGCCGTCTACGCGTTCGCCCGTGAGGACCTCGACGCCTGGCAGCGGGAACTGGGCTGCGTCCTGCCGCACGGCGCGTTCGGGGAGAACCTCACCACCAACGGCGCCGACCTGCGCGAGACCCTGGTCGGCGAACGCTGGCGGGTCGGCCCCGAACTCGTACTGGAGGCGACCGGCAGCCGCATCCCGTGCCGCACCTTCGCCGGCTGGGTGGCCGAACAGGGCTGGACGAGCGCCAAGGGCTGGCTGCGCCGCTTCACCCTGGCGGGCTCGCCCGGCGTCATGTTCCGCGTCGTCCACCCCGGTACCCTGCGGGCGGGCGACGAGGTGGAGGTCCTCCACCGGCCCGGCCACCAGGTCACGGTCGGCGGTCTCTTCCGCGCCGTGACGACCGACCGCAAGCGGCTTCCGGACGTGCTGCCCGCCGCCGCGTGGATGGAGCGGGAGCAGCGGGAGATCGCCGAGAAGTACGTGGCCAAGTACGGCACCGGCTGACCGCGGCGCGCGCCGGCGCCGAGTACGACGGACTCGGGTCCCCAGCCCTCCGCCGTCCCCACGCCCCGGAGCCGCCC
>NZ_JASKYT010000619.1:0-2420 GCF_041028275.1 Streptomyces sp. PU-14G | reverse complement strand
GGGCGCCGGCCGCTGAGGCCGGCCGCCCGTCGCCCGTCCCTCCGCTGTTCGCCCGTCCCTCCCTGTTCGCTCGTCGCCTGGTCGGCTCCTGGGCGCCCGGCCTCCCGGCCCACCGGCGCCCGGGGCCGGTCTCGGGGATCTCGTTCACCCKWYSAMCCTACGCCCSWMMGSCCCCGGGCGCCGGTGGGCCGGGAGGCCGGGCGCCCAGGAGCCGACCAGGCGACGAGCGAACAGGGAGGGACGGGCGAACAGCGGAGGGACGGGCGACGGGCGGCCGGCCTCAGCGGCCGGCGCCCGCCGGCGTGGGCGTCACGCTCCCTGGGCGCGGTCGGCCTCGCCGGACAGCTCGCGCAGCCACGGAGCCCGGTCCCCGCCGAGCGAGGAGGTGCGCGTGTTCCACTCCCCGTAGCGCGGATTCACATTGATCTTCATGTCGTCCGCGACGCGCGACAGCTGAGCGTTGATCCGCTGCGGCCCTTCCGGGGACATCAGGTCGATGCCCTTCGCGGCGGCGATCTTCTCGATGCGCAGCTGCATCCGGATGAAGTCGTCGATGTCGTCGGGCGCGAGGTGGTGCTGGCGCAGCCACACCGTCTCCAACTGCTTCTTGCCGCCTGCCTGCTTCTCCAGCTCCCCGCGGACCTGCTGGACCTCGCGGCGGCTGACACCGGCCCCCGCGTCCTTCGCCGCCTGCGCGACGACCCGCTCGCGGATCATCCCGTCGAGCGTGGCGCGGGTCAGCTTGCCGCTCTGCTTGATCATCTGTTCGCCCTGCGGTTCCGCGCGCTGCGCGTCCCGCACGGCGCCGACCCGGGCCTGGAGCTGCGCCATGCTGATCCGGTCCCCCTTCACCAGGGCCGCCGCGCCCGGGTGCGCGTCGTTGCCGCACGCCGTGAGCAGCGGGGTCGCGGCGAGGAGCGCCGCGACGGCGGAGAGGGTGAGCGCGGACCTGCGGCGTGGGCTTTCCATAGGGCCTCCCGGCGGCGGCGAGGGTCGGGCTCCGGCGCACGACCTGGCGATGATCGATGGTAGGGAGTCGAACGGCTCCATGACCACCGGTTCGACACCAAATCGACCAACGATTCGGGGGCAGTTGAGTCGCTGTCCCGTTCACCGGTTCGGGTTCTCGCGCCGTGGCGGCGCGCCGGGAGGGGCGAGGTCCGCGTGCCGCACCGCGTCCGGGCGCGGACCCGTTCAGCCCGCCCGCAGGTGCGCCAGCATCTGGGAAAGCTCCTCGTGGGAGGCGCGTTCGGCGGCCCGCGCGTCGCCCCTGCGGACCGCCTCGACCAGCTCCGCGTGGCGCTCCTCGCCGTGTGCGGCGTCCTCGGCGCGCAGGTCGAGCAAGGCGATCAGCTCGACGAGCCCCTCCCGCAGGACGGGGGCGAACTCGGCGAGCAGGTCGGTCAGTACGGGGTTGTGGGCGGCGGCGGCGACGGCCGCGTGCAGGGCGATGTCGGCGTCCACGAAGACGACGTCGTCCTCGGCCGCCGCCGCCCTGCGGCGGTCGAGAGCCGCGCGCAGGGCGGTGATGTCGGCCTCGGTGCGCCGTGCGGCGGCCAGCCCGGCCGCCTGCACCTCGACCAGCATGCGCACCTCGTACAGGTCGGCGAGTTGCGCCTTGCGCAGTCGGGTGGGCCAGTCCTCCCGGGGCGTGGTCGCGGTGACGAAGACGCCTGCGCCCTGCCGCGCCTGGACGAGCCCGGCCCCCGCGAGCGCCCGCAGGGCTTCCCTGACGGTGGAGCGGCCGACGCCGAGGGTGGTGGCGAGGGTCGTCTCGCCCGGCAGTCGGCCGCCCACGGGCCAGTACCCTTCGGCGATGTGCGCCCTGATGCGTTCGGCCGCCTGCTCGACCAAGGGGCTGGGGCGGAGGGGACCGAGGGACATGAGAGAGGCCTTTCGGTTTCCGGGAGGGGATGGAGGCGGCGTGCGTACGGGGGCCCGCGGCCGGGAGTCCAGCAGCGGGCCCGCGGCCGGGAGTCCGGTAGCGGGCTCACGGCCGGGAGTCCGCGGGCGGGCCCGCCCGGGTTCCGACACGCCACCCGGGTTCCGACACGCCGCCCGAGTTCCGACACGCCGCCCGAGTTCCGACGCGCCGCCCTGGTCGCGGGAGCGGCCCGAACTCCGACGAGCCGCCCCCGGCCGGTGGCGGCGTCGGTTTCCCGACGCGCCGCCGGGCCGAGCCACTCGATGATCCCACGGGGGCCCGGCGGCGAACCCAACAGGTCAGCTTGTCTGAGGAGCTGAGGTGTGGTTGAGTGACGCGCCATGATCGCCTGCGCACTCCTTCTCCTCGGGTGCCGCGGCGGGGCCTGACGGACCGGCACCCCGCCGCGGGGTCCCGTGCTGCCGGTCGCCACCCGCCGACCGAGCCGAGAAGGACGCCGACAGATGACCACCAGCGCCCCGCACACCCCCACCCC
>NZ_JASKYT010000618.1:0-2177 GCF_041028275.1 Streptomyces sp. PU-14G | reverse complement strand
GGGTAAGGCTCCCTGGAGATGACGGGGTTGATAGGCCGGATCTGGAAGCCCAGTAATGGGTGGAGGTGACCGGTACTAATAGGCCGAGGGCTTGTCCATAGAGGCTCGCGTCCACTGTGTGGGTTCTGAGACAACAACCCGAGCACCCCCACGATTGTGTGGGGTTGTGCCGGTTGTGTTTCATAGTGTTTCGGTGGTCATAGCGTGAGGGAAACGCCCGGTTACATTCCGAACCCGGAAGCTAAGCCTTTCAGCGCCGATGGTACTGCATGCGGGAGCGTGTGGGAGAGTAGGACGCCGCCGAACTCTACGTAAGAGAAAGCCCCGTTGGCACACGCCAACGGGGCTTTCTTTTTTGCGTTGTACACCTACCCACGCGTAGCGCGGAGTTCTAGGCTCTGCGCCCATGACGCAGGCTCAGGTTCGGCTGCCGCGCGGGCGGTTGGCGCTGGCCGCCGCCTTCTTCGTGCAGGGTGCGGCGTCGTGCCAGGCGTCGAGTCCGAGGAAGTACAGGCGGGAACCCTGCTGGGCGAAGGACATGGTGCCGTCGTCGATGTCCATGCAACGGCCGGTCGAGGCGATGCGCAGGCGGGTGCGGGCGTCGGCGGACTGGGCGGGAGGCCTGCTCGGCTTCCGTGCCGCATGCATGCCGTCCTCCTGGCGAAGCATGCGTTCCTCGGCACTCTCTCCCGCGCTTTGGGAGAGGTGGGATCCGGCAGGGGGCTCGAAGAGCCAGCGGTCGAAGTCGGGCGCCAGTTCGGTGCGGCGTGCGGTCTCGGACCAGGCGGCTGCCGTACGGCGTACAGCCGTGAGGAGGTAGGGCCGCCACGCCTCGGTGGGGCCGCCACCGGAGCGTACGGCCTGGAGAGTGCGGGCGAACGCCTCGGAGCTTGGGTGGTGGCCGCTCGGGCTTCGACGGTCCTCGTCTTCCGCGCTGGTACCGGAAGGAAGTGGGGAGTCCGTGGGGCCGCGGGGACGCATGCACGTCATGTGGCGGACGGTGTGAGGCTCGAAAAGGTGCGGCCGGGGCGATGGGGGGGAGCGACGCGTGACGGGCGTCAGGAAGAAGGCGTGGCGGCCAGCTCCAGCACCGTCGTCAGTGGTGGGTCGAGCCGGCCGTCAGATGACCGTGCGGCCATGCGGCGGCCGTGCTCGACCACGCTCTCGATGAGCGCGTTCAGCAGCGGAAGGACCTCCGGCTCCGCGCCCACTACATACAGTGTGCCCGCTTCGGCGATGAACGATTCCACCGCGAGCCTGTCGGCTCGCTCGGCCGAACACGCGTTGCGCACGTGAAGCTGCGACAGGGGAGCCAGCGCCCGCCGGATCAACGCGACCGCGTCGGCGCGCAGTTGCGGATGCCCGGCGAGCGCGGCCTCGAGCTCTCCCGCTGCACCCGCCGTCGCCTTGGGGTGCGAGCGCAGGATCCGTACGGCGTCCGCCGTTCCCCCCGTCGCCAGCGCCCAGCGGTGCACCTCGCGGAACGGGCGTTTCTCCAGCGCCGCCGCGTGCAGCCAGCAGCGCAGCATGGTCTCGGCCGTGCTGTGGGTCGTCGCGTCGATGGGGCGGGGCGAACGTAGCGGTGCCAGTAGCGCCGTCGCCCGGGAGGTGGCCGTCGTACGGTCCGCGCAACCGTGGTGCGGCGACCAGCGGATGCGGTCGGGGGTGTCGCAGGCGTGCGTCGGGTCGAAGAGGTGGACCGGGCCGAGTTTGGCGCGGGCCGCTTTCGTCGCCGCCCACAGATCCGGCGTCGCCGAGGTGACGAGGGCGGCACCGGGCGCTTCGAGGACCCGGCCGACGGGGGTGTCGCCCGGGTCCGTGCCGCCCTGGCCGCCGGTCGTCGTGTGCCGGCTCGCGGGGCCCGCCGCACCGACCTCGAAGCCGAGAGGCGGGGGGGCCGCCGGCCTTCCGGCGGGCAGGGGAACGGCGGGTGCGCCGTCCGGGGAGGACGAGAACGCCTCCGGTGTGCCGGGTGGCGGCGGAGAGTGCGTGGTCGATGCCGCTGTCGACGGCCCGGATTCCGTCGGCCACGGCTGCCGCATGGGCAGGTCGTGTTGTGGTGTGGGGGGCACCTGCTGTTCCGGTAGCGGTGTCACCTGCTGTTCCGGTTGTGGTGACGCCAGTTGTTCCGGTTGTGGTGATGCCTGTTGTACGGGCGACGCGCGTGGGGACGGGGC
>NZ_JASKYT010000617.1:0-2642 GCF_041028275.1 Streptomyces sp. PU-14G | reverse complement strand
CGTGGAGCCTGAGCGGCCCGTGGGCCCTGGGCGGCCGGTGGGCCCTGGGTGGCCTGGGGGGCCTCCGCCGCCGGAGCGGGACCGGGGGCGCCCGAAGCGGGGCGGGGAGCGGCAGGAGCGGGGCCGGGGGCGGCAGGCGTCCACACCTGCTGCCCGCCGTACGGGCCCTGGGGCGGCTGCTGCCGGTGGGGCGGTGCGGCCGGCGCGCCGGTGTCCGCGCCCGGCATCACACCCGGCGCCGCCGGAGGGGCCGCGGCGCCCGCCCGCTGCGCGGCACCCGGCGAGAGCCCCGGCGACGGGTGGCGTGCGGGGGAGCCCGCCGTCCAGGAGGCGGCGTACTGCTGGTGGAGGTCGGTGGCGACCTTGCGGACCGAGCGCACCAGCAGGGAGCGGTCCACGCGCCCCCGGCGGCGGCCCGCCAACTGCTCGGCGCCCGCCGGGTCGTGGGCGAGCACGCCGACGACCCGCGCACCGGCACGGGAGGCGACCAGCATGTCGTTGACCTGGCTCGCGACCTTGGAGGCGCCCTGCGCCTCGGTGACCAACAGCACCCCGATCAGCGGCTGGGCGAGCTGCCCCATGCCGCGCTGCGGCCCGTGCAACCGCGCGGCGAGGGCCAGCGCGCGGTCCCGTACGCGCGCGATCTGCTCCGGCTCGCCCCGCGCGATCAGCAGCACCAGCGCGGCGTGCGGGAAGAGCGCCACCGAGGCCGCCTCGGGTCCGATGCGCCCGCAGTCGGCGATGACGTCGGCCGCCAGTTGCGGGTGCGGGGTGTCGGCGAGGGTCGCGAAGGCGCGCCCGACGGTGTCCCACTGGCCCGCCAGCCCGGCCGACTGCTCGGCGTTGCCGAGCCCCACGAGCACGTCGAGCCCGCCGGACAGCCGCTGCGCGTGGTCCCAGAGCTGTTCGGGGGCGAGGCCTCGGCGCGCGGCGGCGGCGAGCGAGAGCATGCCGGTGTTGGGGTCGAGTGGCCGGCCGTCCGTGCCGGGGCTGCGGTAGACGAGGTCACCGCCGGCGGTGTCCGCCTCGGCCAGCAGCGCGCGACGCGGCCACACCGCCGCGAGGGCGACGGCGGCCGTGGTGACCCCCGGTGCCCCCTTGTCGGCGGCGAGTGCGATCAGCGCCATCCGGCTACGCCCTTCCTCGACTCTGTCGGCTCTTCCGGCTTCTCGTCGGAACGTCTGTGCGGCCTGGTGGCCGGTACCGCGATGCCCGTACGTCCGGGGCTCCCGGCCGAAGGCCGCAGCCCGCGCCCCGTGCGCCACGGCCCCGTGCCGTGCGCCTCGGCCCCGCGCACGTGCCGTGCGTGCCCTACCGGCCGCGTGCCGTACGTGCCCGTGCCGTACGTTCCCGTGGTGCCGTAGCGGACGACGACACCACCGCGCGGGGCGGTTCCACGGCGGGCGCACCGGGCCAAGGCCGGCGGGTGCGGTCCTGGCGGGAGCCGGTGGGCGGTCACGGCAGGCTCCTGCGGGCCCGTCAGCCGCCGCTGCCGGAGTCGAGCACGAGGGAGACCTCCCCGTTGGAGGCCGCGGCGGTCAGCCGCGCGACGTCGCTCTTGTCCACGACGACCGAGACGGGCAGGTTGCCGCTGGAGGCGACCGAGTCGCCGCCGTCCTTGCTGATCGACTGCACCCGCACCCCCTCGGCGAGCGCCGCACTGCCACCGCCGCGGCTGCCGCTGCCGCCTTCCGTCTCGTCGTCGGAGCCGCCGTCCCCGCCCGAGGAGGCGCTGCGCCCCACCTGGTAGGCGGAGACGGTGTCGCCCTCCTCCAGCCGCGGCGGGTACTGCCCGCTCTTGAGGGACAGCCCGACCACGGCCTTGCCGGGCTCGAGGCCCTTCTCCTTGGTGAGCATGCTGCCGACCAGCACGGTGCCGTCGACCAGGTCGGTCGCGGTGCGGTACTTGGTGAGCAGGCCGCGCTGCTCCCAGCGCACATACTCGATCTCGCTGTCCTCTGCGACCATCACCGACTTGATCGCCGACTGCGGGACGGGCTGGCCGCGGGGCACCCGCTTGGTCAGGGCGACGGCCTCGACCCGGTCACCGGCCCGCATCACCAGGACGGTCGCGCCGAGCGCGCCGAGCAGGACGAGGAGGACGGCCAGCGCGGCGAGCGCCGGCTTGCGTTCGCGGGGTGCCGAGGGCAGCCGGTCGCCGCCCGGAGCGGGAAGGGCGGCCGTACGTCCACCTCCGGCGGCGCCTCGCTCCTGGGTCTTCACCTCACCACCCCCGTGGCTTGTGCGTGGGCTTGTGCGCCGCACGTCGAACGTGTCACAACGAGAACCTGCCCCCCACCGCCGAGCCGGTCCCTCCCCCAGGTTCCGGCAGGCGCTTACGCCATGTAAATCCAAGGCACAGTATCAACACCCCCCCACCCCCTCAAGGCGGTTCCGGGGCCATGCGGCCTCGCCGTGCGGGGAGTTCGTACCGGGTCGCGCCCGGTTCCGGAAGGATGTGCTCCGTTTGCCGGTGCCGCGCCCATGGCCTGGTATGCACGGACGGGTCCACCCGAGTACGGTGTCAGCGCGGCGTCAGGATCACGCCAAAATCTTCATAGGTGTGCCGGGAAGTCTGGTCGGCGATGCGGGGACGTACACCCGCGTCCCCATCCGTACCGACCCCCGGAGCCACCATGACC
>NZ_JASKYT010000616.1:0-2450 GCF_041028275.1 Streptomyces sp. PU-14G | reverse complement strand
GCTCTGGCGTTCCGGGAGCCGCCACCCCGGAACGCCAGAGCGCCACCGTTCCGGATGCCTGCCGCTGCGGCGGACCGCCGTCCCGGAGGCCTGCCGTTCCGGAGGGCTGCCGTTCCGGAGGACCGCCGCTGCGGGGGACCGCCGTCCCGGCATCCGGAAGGGTGGCGCTCTGGCGTTCCGGATGCCTGCCGCTGCGGCGGACCGCCGTCCCGGAGGCCTGCCGTTCCGGAGGGCTGCCGTTCCGGAGGACCGCCGCTGCGGGGGACCGCCGTCCCGGAGCGCCAGAGCGTCGCCGTCCCGCAGGGGCGCCGTCCCGCAGGGGCGCCGCTTCGGGGCTCGGGGCGGCGGGCGCCCGCCGCCCCGAGCCCCGTCCCGCGTGGGCGCCCGTTCCGGGCGCCCTTCCCGCGCGCCCGCAGGGGCCACGCGCTCCCCCGCGCGCGGCGCGCGCGCCGCGCGCGGGTGGCGGGCGCGGTGGCGCGCATCGCCCGTGACGGTGACGTGCAAGCGGCCCGCACCCTGGCCGACGCTACTGCGGGACCTGCGCAACAAGGCGCCAGCCCGGCCAACGACCCCCCGCTGAGCTGCGGTTTCGCTCGCCGTGGCGAAGATCCGCACCCACGGGAGCGTCCTCGCGGACGGCGATTCCGGTCCCCCGCGCGTCAGCACCGTGCAGGCCTACGATCGGCTCGCCATGACAGCAGCAGAGAAGCATCAGGCAGGCCGTAACCCGGCCGCTGTCCCCCAGCCACCGGCCGGGAGGTGTCCTCAGCCCCGCGGCGGTGGACGGCTGAACGGGCGCGCCGGCATCAGAGATGTCGCCGCCGCGGCCGGTGTCTCCATCACGACTGTCTCCGACGCCCTCAACGGAAAGGGCCGTCTCCCCGATGCCACGCGCAGCCACGTCCGCGAGGTCGCCCAGCGACTGGGCTACCGCCCCTCGGCAGCCGCACGGACCCTGCGCACCGGCAAGTCGGGCCTCATCGGCCTGACGGTCACGACGTACGGCGAAGAACCGTTCACTTTCACCGAGTTCGCCTACTTCGCGGAGATGGCGAGAGCCGCCACCTCCGCCGCACTCGCCCGCGGCTACGCCCTGGTCATCCTCCCGGCCCCCGCCCGGCGCGGGCCCGGCACACCGGGCAGGAGCCCGGGCCCGGTAGCCGGCCCCGGTCCTTACGGGCCCGACGTGTGGGCGAACGTGGCGCTCGACGGCACCATCGTCGTCGACCCCTCCGACCAGGACCCGGTCGTCGGCGAGCTCGTCCGCTCCGGGCTGCCGGTCGTCTCCGACGGGCGCCCCAGCCCGTCGCTGCCCGTCGCGGCCTGGGTGGACAACGACCACGAGGCCGCCGTCCGGTCCATCCTCGACCACCTCGCCGAGAACGGCGCCCGCCGCATCGGGCTGCTGACCGGCACCAGCACCGACACCTACACCCGGGTCTCCACCACCGCCTACCTGAACTGGTGCGAGCGGGTCGGCCAGGAGCCCGTCTACGAGCGGTATCCGGCCCACGACCCCTGCGCGGGCGCCGTCGCCGCCGACCGGCTGCTCGCCCGCCCCGACCGGCCCGACGCGGTCTACGGCCTCTTCGACCCGGGCGGCACCGACCTGCTGGCCGCCGCCCGCCGCTACAGGCTGCGGGTGCCGGAGGACCTGCTGCTGGTGTGCTGCAGCGAGTCCGCTTCCTACGCCACGACCGCGCCGCCGATCACCACGCTGTCCCTGAAGCCGGGACGGATCGGCAACGCCGTCGCCCAGCTGCTCATCGACGCCATCGAGGGCACGGGCCCCGCCCGCCCGGTGCAGCGGGTGATGCCCACGGAGTTGATCGTACGAACCTCCTCGCAGCGCGCCGGAACGCGCACCACGGTCGGCCCGCCGCGCACTCCCGCCACCGACTGAGCGCCCCGCTGGCGTGCCGTGCGGGTGCCGTCCACGGATTCCGTAGGGTACGTCAGCGGATAATTCAGGAGGAATGGCCACCGGTTCAGGGCGCCTCGCCACATGAGCGCCCCCAGGTGCGTCACAAGCCGCGACCAGCGTTCCTATGATTGGGGGCACCCCTGGCCGCAGGCCGGGGGAGGACGACACCGGGACCCGCTCCCGACCTGGGGCGGCACCCCGGCCGAAAGACCACCGACCGGGCCCCCGACGGGAAGGAGAGGGTCCTGCGGTGCACGGCGGCGGCGCGATGGTGGAGGGGTCGATGACTCAGGGGGCCGGTCAGGGACCCGACGTATGGCACGGCGGGGCGACAACACATGGCGCGGGCAGCGCACGCACGCTTTCGAGTCCTGCCCCGGACTCACCGGCGCCCTCGCAGGCGGCAGAACCGGCCGCGGGCGGTAGCGGCCCGCAGGCCGCCCCGCCCGCGGGCCGCCTGACGGGCCGCCAGGTTCCGGCAGGCCCCACCACCCGCAGCGACCCCCGCACGGCCCAGGACCKGGGC
>NZ_JASKYT010000615.1:0-2157 GCF_041028275.1 Streptomyces sp. PU-14G | reverse complement strand
GCGGGGGGCCCTTTGGAGGTGGGGGATGTGTTTCGCGCAGTGGATGTACGCCTCTTCCACGTTGACCCGCACCCACAGCACGGCGCGCCGCCCCGGTATGGGGTCCTCGGGCAGGTCGGGGATCCAGGGGCGCAGTTCGGCGTCGTCGAGGACCTCGGCCCGCCCGTTGACGTGCAGTCCGATGCGCGCACGGATGAAGTCGACCAGCAGGAGGCCCGCGTGGGGGTTCTCCTGGATGTTGCCGAGGCTCGCGTGGACGCCGTTGCCCCGGTACTCGGGGAAGAGCAGGGTCCGCTCGTCGAGCACGCGCAGGAACCCCGGGGGCCCCGCGCGGAAGCTGTTGTCGCATTCTCCGTCGCGGTCGGACGTGGCGAGGAAGAACATCTCCTGCTGGCGGACGAACTCGCGCATCCGCTCGTTGAGGTGGTCGAGCACCTGGTCGTCGTAGAAGCGGTTCGCGCGTTTCCGGGAGCCGATGCGCTCCTGCAGCGCGTGCTCGCCTGCGCTGCCCGGACGCCGCGGTGCGGCCCCGGCGGCGTCCGCCGGAAAGCCGCCGGGGAAGCCCGCCGGTGCGCCGACGTGGACGTCGGTCCGCGCCTGCACGGGGGAGCCGGCACGCGTAGCCGCGTCTGCACGCGTAGCGCCGTCGGCACACGTAGCGGCGTCGGCGCCCGAACCGCCGTCGGCGTCCGTACCGCCATCGGTGCGCTGACCGGCGTCGGTGCGCTGACCGGCGTCGGCGTCGGCCCGCACACCGGGATGCGCGGCGGCAGGCGCTATGTGCCCGGCGGGCCCCTCCCCGCTTCCGTTCGCCTCACTCACCGCCGACACCCGTCCCCTTCCACAGCGCCCTCGACCGGTTACCCGCGTCACCGACGCAACACCTCATCACTTACGCCCCCTGCGCGACCAGTTCTTCGAGGGAATCGTGGCGTATTCGGTGGGTGGGGATGCCGAGCCCCACCAGCGCCTCGACCCCACTGCGGATCATTCCGGCCGGCCCGGAGAGGTAGCCGTCGTAGGCGGGCCAGGGGCCGTAACGGCGTACCGCGTCGGGGAGTTCACCGGCGAGTGCGTCGGGGCCCGCCAGGGCTCCTCCCGTGGCGACGACGGGGCGCACGGACAGCCAGTCGTAGCGGTCCTGGAGCCCCAGCATGGTGTCCAGGTCGTAGAGGTCGTGGTTGGTTCGGGCACCGTAGAAGACCTCGACGGGCCGCACCCTGCCCCGCCCGGCCACGTCCTCGACCAGGGCCTTGATGGGGGCGATGCCCGTGCCGCCGCCCAGGCACAGCAGACCGCTGTCGGCGCGGTGGTCGACGGTCATCGAGCCCGCCGGGGGGCCGAGCCGCAGCACGTCGCCAGGGCGGGCACGCTGCACCAGCGAGGAGGAGACCCACCCCGCGGGTACGGACTTGACGTGGAAGGTCAGCAGTCCGTCGGTGCGGGGCGCCGACGCGAAGGAGTAGTGCCGCCACACGCGGGGCCACCAGGGGGTTTCCAGACTGGTGTACTGGCCGGCGCGGAAGGGGTACGGCTGGTCGGGCCGCACGGTGATCACGGCGATCTGCGGGGTGCGGCGCTCGTGGGAGACGATCTCGGCGTCCCACCAGGCGGGGGAGTGGCGTTCGGCCTCGGCCGCGGCGTCGATCATCTTCTGGGAGATCGCGGTGTAGGCACGCACCCAGGCCGCCTCTGTGCGGGGGCCCCAGCTGCGGGGCGCGTAGCGGGCGAGCGCCGCCATGAGGCATTCGCCGACGGCCGGGTAGTGGGTGGGAAGCGTCCCGTACTTGCGGTGTCCGCGGCCCAGGTTGGCGAGGTAGTCGCCGAACAGTCTGCCGTCGTCGAAGAGGCGTACGGCGGTCAGCAGCGCGCGGAAGAGCCGGTCGCGCTGGCCGTCCATGGCGGCGGGAAACATCTCGCGCAGGTGCGGGTACTGGACGAACAGCAGGGCGTAGAAGTACGCCGTCGCGGCGTCGGAGGAACGTTCCAGCTCCTCCATGCTGGCGCGTATCAGCTCGGTGTCACCCGGTTCGGTGCCCTCGGGCTCTTCCCCACCTGCCGTGCGGACGCCCGCCGGTGCGGTGTGCGCCACGGGCGCGGGGGACGCCTGCTGGGCGGGGAGGCCCTGTTGAGCGGGGGACACCTGCTGGGCAGGGA
>NZ_JASKYT010000614.1:0-2785 GCF_041028275.1 Streptomyces sp. PU-14G | reverse complement strand
GCGGGGGAGGATCCGAAACGGCAGCCGGGTCGGGGCCGGGGGGCTGCGGCGGCGCCGGAGCGCGCAGCGACGGGTCGCCGGACAGCATACGGGCGTGCAGATCCGCCAGGGCCGCACCGGGCTCGACGCCCAGCTCCGAGGCCAGCGTCGTGCGGATCTCACGGAAGGCCGCCAGGGCCTCGGCCTGCCGACCTGAGCGGTACAGCGCCAGCATGAGCAGCTCGTGGAGCCGTTCGCGCAGCGGGTGCCCGGCCGCCAGCGTGGTCAGCCTGGCGGCCACCTCCTCATGGCGCCCCAGTGCCAGGCCGAGGTCCAGGTGGGTCTCCGACGCGCTCAGCCACTGCTCGTCGAGCCGGTACCGTTCGGCCTCGGCCAGCGGTCCGGGAAGCCCGGCCAGCGGCTTGCCGTCCCACAACTCCAGTGCCGCGTGCAGCAACTCGTCGGCGGCGCCGAGGGAACCCCCGGTGCGGAGCTTTTTGGCTTCGGCCACTCTTCGCTCGAACAGGTCGAGATCGAGGCAGTCCTGAGGAAGACGTACGAGGTAGCCGTCCGCGGCGGACACGATCAGCTGCGGGGCCTGTCCCGCCTTGCGCCCCGGCTCCAGTACCTTGCGCAACCGGGAGACGTACGTACGCAGCACCGTGACGGCTCCCGACGGCGGCTCCTCGCCCCAGAGGGCGTCGATGAGCTCGTCGATGGACGCGGGGCGTCCGCGGCGCAGCAGCAGCGCCGTCAGCACCGCTCGTTGCTGTGGTGACCCGAGGGCCAGCTCCTTCTCCCCACGCCACGCTCGCACGGGTCCTAAAACAGCTATGCGCAGGGAGTCCGTATGGCTCGCGTTCACAAGTTCGACTCTACCGAGGCGCGAACGATCCGGAACCGCACAGGTGCATTTCTCGCCGAGTCGTTTCCCCTCGGACTTCGGCGCGCAACACGATCGACACCTGCACGGAAGGCCGTCGGCCCGCGCGGCAGCCACCGCCGCAACATCAGGCAGCAGGCGGCGGGACCAGCGGTTCGACGGGCGGGACCACCTTGGAACGGTGACTGCCGGGCTTGCAGCCGGCGAACGGACCCGACGGATCGCGCAGAGCACCGAGCACCGGGCCCAGGAAGTCGCGGTGCCACGACGCCGGCCCCGTCGTCTCGGCGTAGGGGCCGGTCAGCTCGGCCCACGCCAGCCACAGACCGTGGAGCTGCGCCACCGCCTCCTGGTGCTCCCACCAGCGGGAGCACCACGGCGCTGACGAGGTGACCTCCCTGCCGTAGACGGGCAGCAGGACATGGTGCGTCCACTGGGCCAGTCGGAACAACTCCGACTGGTATTCCACCCCGTCCAAATAGAGGATGAATCGCGGCGCGGGGGGTTCCGCGTCCGCACCGTCTGACGGGCCCTGCTCCTGGGGACGGCTCTGGCTCTCGTCGACCATGGACATCAGCGGGTGCACTCCTGCGATCGCGTTCGGCTGCGGCAGCGTCTTCTCCCCCCACCACGTACCGGCGCCCCGACCGGTTCACCCCTCCAGGGAGAAGCACCGCGCCCCGAATGAACCGCACGCGGGGCCGATCCGTGGGGTTCTCGAATACCGGTCGCCGACGACACGGAGGACGCCCCTATGCCTGAGCCCGGTTCTCACCGCGTCAGGCCCAAGCGGCTGGCACGGCAGTTGCTCGACGAGGAACTGAAGGCGAACACGCGACGGAACAGGCAGGGCGCGCGTCCTGATCCCACCCCCCAGCGTGCGCCGCGGGATGCGGCCGGCCAAGCCGGGGACGACGTGGCCGACGAGATCCTGCGGCTCCTCCGCGACGTGTGGCGCCGCCTCCTGCGGTATCGGCGGGGCGCACAGCCCGCGGCCGACCCTGGCGCGGGGCAGGAGTTCCAGCAGGCGCCGCCCGCGCAGCCCGCCCCGCCCGTGCAGCCCGCCCCGCCCGTGCAGCAGACTCCGCCTGCGCATTGGCCGGAGCCGCAGCAGGTTCCGCCGCCACAGGCCCAGCACGCTGCCTACGGGGCAGCGCCGGGGTGGGCTCCCGAAGGGCCGGGTCTGCAACAGCCTGCGGCACCACCGACCTTCGGGCCGCGCGGCCCGGRCTTCGCCCCGGGCCCCGGCTTCCCACCCCAGGCTCCGGGCTTCGCCCCGGGGCCCGGCCATCCGCCCCAGGCTTCGGGCTTTGCCCCGGGGCCCGGCTATCCGTCCCAGGCTCCGGGGTTCGGCCCGGGGGCCGGCTTCGTCCCGCAGGGGCCCGGCTTCGCGGCGCAAGGGCCGAACCTCGCTGTGCCGCACCCCGGAGGGGGCTTCGCGCCGCCACCGCAGCCGGCCGGCCGACGGCTCATGAAGCAGCAGCCGGACGGCGCCCAGTCGCGCCGTGCCGAGTACGGAAGTCTCGATGACGACCAGAAGAGGGCAGTCCGGCAAGCCGTGCGGGAGTTGATCGAGGGCAAGCCGAAGACGCGGAGCGGGGGCAAGCCAAGGACTCCGACCCGCTACGGGGTGGCGGCCGGCCGCAACCTGTTGCCCTTCGGCAAGTCGCTCTCGGACGCAGCCGCAGCGGAGGCGCCTCACGTCGGCTCTCCGCAGTCCGAGCGGTCCTGGCTGTCCAGGCTCAATCCCTGGCGGTCGGCGAAACCGGGCACCACCGAGGGGCGCTCGCCCACGACGGACGTCACCGCGCGCGGCCCGTCCACCGCGGCCCCCGGCGCACGCATGGCCGAACCGCCCCTGCTCCCTCACCTCCCCGACTACGCTTCGGGCCAGGCCCCCGGCTTCCGACCAGAGAACACCGC
>NZ_JASKYT010000613.1:0-3048 GCF_041028275.1 Streptomyces sp. PU-14G | reverse complement strand
CTAATAGGCCGAGGGCTTGTCCATAGAGGCTCGCGTCCACTGTGTGGGTTCTGAGACAACAACCCGAGCACCCCCACGTTTGGGGTTGTGCCGGTTGTGTGTTTCGGTGGTCATAGCGTGAGGGAAACGCCCGGTTACATTCCGAACCCGGAAGCTAAGCCTTTCAGCGCCGATGGTACTGCATGCGGGAGCGTGTGGGAGAGTAGGACGCCGCCGAACTATACGTAAGGGAAAGCCCCGTTGGCACACGCCAACGGGGCTTTCTTTTTTGCGTTGTACACCTACCCACGCGTAGCGGGGAGTTCTAGGCTCTGCGCCCATGACGCAGGCTCAGGTTCGGCTGCCGCGCGGGCGGTTGGCGCTGGCCGCCGCCTTCTTCGTGCAGGGTGCGGTGTTCGCGCTGCTCGTCACGCGCATCCCCGCGATCCAGGAGCGGTACGGGGTGTCCGACGCGCTGCTTCCGGTCTTCCTCGCGGCTGTTCCCGTGGTGGCGGGCGTGGGCAGTGTCCTCGCCGAGCGCCTGGTGCGCGGCGTGCGGCCGAGCAGGGTGCTGCGGTGGTCGCAGGCCGCGACGTGCCTGGCCCTGGTGTGGGTGGGCGGCGGTCAGGGTGTGGGGCAGCTGGCGTCGGCGCTGGTGGCGTTCGGGATGGCCGTGGGCATGCTGGACGCGGCGATGAACATGCTCGGTGTGAGTCTGGAGCGGGCGTACGGGCGCAGCATCATGCTGGGTTTTCACGGTGCCTACAGTCTCGGTGGCATTGCCGGGGCGTCGCTCGCCTGGCTGGGGGCCCACGAGGAGTTGTCCTTGCTGGTGCTGTACGGGCCGGTGGTGGCCGTGTTGTCGCCGCTGACGCTGGTGGCGAGCCGGTGGTATGTGGACGACGAGAAGCACCGGGCCGCGGAGAAGGGCGGGGAGCGCCAAGGGGACGAACACCCGGGCGAGGGGAGGCTCCCCGGCGAGGGGAGGCACCCCGGCGAGGAGAGGCACCACGGCGACGAGAGGCACCCCGGCGAGGAGAGGCATCCGGGATGTGTCGGGGCGGGGGGCCGGGCCGGGGGCGCTGTTTCCTGGAGGCTGCTGTTGCCGCTCTGCCTCGTGATGGCCTTCGCCTATATCGGGGATTCGACCGTCTCCAACTGGAGCGCGAAGTATCTGCAGGACGTGCTCGGCAGCTCGGAGCAGTTGGCGACGGTGCCGTACAACGTCTACATGGTGACCACGCTGGTGGGGCGGACGGTCGGTGACCTGGCGGTGCGGCGGCTGGGTGCCGCGTTCGTCGTGCGGGCGGGGTCGGTGGTGGCGTCGCTCGGGTTCGCGGGGGTGACGGTGGCGCCGGGGGCGTGGAGCGGGATCGCCGGGTTCGCGGTGCTGGGGTTCGGGCTGTGCGTGATCGTGCCGCAGACGTTCGTGGCGGCGGGACGGTTGTTCCCTGAGGCGTCCGAGGCGGCCGTGGCCCGGTTGAACGTCTTCAACTATGTCGGGTTCCTGGTGGGTTCGCCGCTCGTCGGAGCACTGGGGGACGCCTGGGACTACCGGGGCGCGATGCTCGTCCCGTTGGTGTTGGTGCTGGTGACGCTGGCCTGCGCTTCCTCGTTCGCCGGGCCCGGCCGATACGGTGGCGGGCATGAGCGGCCGCGCGCAGTTGATGTGGGATGAGGGCGTCACCGGCTACGACTTCGGTCGTGGGCATCCGATGGACCCCGTACGGCTCGCGCTCACGAAGCGCCTGATCGAGTCGCTGGGGGTGGAGGGCTGTCCGGAGTTGCGGGTGGTCGCGGCGAAGCCCGTCGGGGAGTCGACGTTGCGGCTCGTGCACAGGCCCGACTACATCGAGGCCGTACGGCAGGCGTCCGCGGACCCCGCGTCGGCGGACGAGAGGTTCGGTCTCGGCACGGTCGACGACCCGGCGTTCGCCCGCATGCACGACGTCTCGGCGCTGATCGCCGGGCAGTCGGTGGGCGGGGCCGAAGCCGTCTGGCAGGGGAAGGCGCTGCACGCCGTGAACTTCGCCGGCGGGCTGCACCACGCCATGCCCGCGAGCGCGTCCGGCTTCTGCGTCTACAACGACCCGGCGCTGGCGATCGCCCGGCTTCTGGAGTTGGGCGCGGAACGGGTCGCGTACGTCGATCTGGACGTGCACCACGGTGACGGGGTCCAGGCGGCGTTCTGGGACGATCCGCGGGTGCTGACGGTCTCCCTGCACGAGCACCCCGGCACGCTGTTCCCCGGCACGGGCTGGCCACAGGAGTGCGGCGGTGCGGAGGCCGAGGGGAGCGCGGTCAACGTGGCGCTGCCGCCGGGCACGACCGACGAGGGGTGGCTGCGGGCCGTCCACGCGGTGGTGCCCGAGCTGCTGGAGGCGTTCCGGCCGCAGTTCCTGGTCTCGCAGCACGGCGCCGACACCCACATCGAGGACCCGCTGGCGCACTTGGCGGTCAGCGTGGACGCGCAGCGGCTGGCCGCCGAGGCCGCGCACGAGTGGGCGCACACGTACGCGGAGGGCCGGTGGCTGGCGCTCGGCGGCGGGGGGTACGCGGTGGTGGACGTCGTGCCGCGGACGTGGACGCACCTGGTGGCGATCGCGGCGGGCGCGCCGGTGCCGGGCGAGACCGAGGTGCCTGCCGAGTGGCGGCAGGAGGTCTTCGCGCGGACGGGCGGCGGGGGCGCTCCGCAGCGGATGACGGACGGGCTCGAGCCGCGCTGGCGGGGCTGGGAGGAGTCGGGCTACGACCCGGCCGACCGGTTGGACCAGGCGGTGCGTGCCACCCGTCGTGCGGTGTTCCCGGCCCACGGGCTGCTGCCGTGAGCCGGTGGCGGCCTGGCCGGTGAGGTCTGCGGCGCGGGGAGGCAGGTGTCACAGACCGGCCGGGCAGGTCGGGCCGGTCCGTGGCCGAGTGGTGCGACTGCCGCACGGCCAAGGGGCGCGGCCGGCTGCGGGGTGCGGCCGGTTGAGGGGTGCCGGATGCGGGGTATCGGCAGGTGCGGAGCCGCGCGTTGGCGCGTGGGCCCTGCTGGGCCCCCCCCCCGCCGGCCGCCCCCGCCGGCCG
>NZ_JASKYT010000612.1:0-3008 GCF_041028275.1 Streptomyces sp. PU-14G | reverse complement strand
CGGCGTCSCYKCYGCCCCCGCCGCCTACTGCTACCTTTTGGGCCTCTACCTGGGCGACGGGTGCATCAGCGAGCTCGCCCGCACCCACACGCTCCGGATCGCCTGCGCGGACGCCTGGCCCGGTCTCATCGACTCCTGCGAACACGCCATGCGTCTGGTACGCCCCGAGAATCGCGTTTTCCGCGTCCAACGCCCCGGATGCGTCAACGTCACCGCCTACTCCAACCACTGGCCGTGCCTCTTCCCCCAGCACGGCCCCGGCAAGAAGCATCAGCGCCACATCGAGCTGGAGCCCTGGCAGCAGGAGATCGTCGACGCACATCCCTGGGGACTGGTACGCGGTCTCGTGCACTCCGACGGGTGCCGCATCACCAACTGGACCACGCGCACGGTCGGTGGCCGACAAAAGCGGTACGAGTATCCGCGCTACCTCTTCACCAACCTCTCGAGAGACATCGTGCGGCTCTACACCAGGACACTGGACGAGCTGGGCGTCGAGTGGACCAGCACCCGGCATCGCTGCGGCGGCGAGTCCGTCTCCGTAGCCCGCCGCGCCTCCGTCGCCCTCATGGACGCGCGCGTCGGCCCCAAGTACTGACGCACCGGTGCCCACAGGTCGCGTCTGGGGCACTATGGCGCGCATGGTCGTGTTGACGCGTGCGGAAGCGGAGAGCCGGGCTCGGGCGGTCAGGGTCGAGCGGTACGGGGTGGACCTGGATCTGACGCGGGGGGAGGAGGTGTTCGCTTCCACGACCGCGGTGCGGTTCGCCGTGCTGGAGGCGGGGGTGGACACCTTCGTGGAGGTGCGGCCCACGCGGCTGGTGGGGGCGGAGCTGGACGGGCGTGCGATCGATCCGGGCGAGCTGGCCGAGGGGCGGCTGCCGCTGCGCGGCCTGGCGCCCGGGGGGCACGAGCTGCGGGTCGAGGCGTTGATGCCGTATTCGCGGCTGGGTGAGGGCATGCACCGGTTCACGGATCCGGAGGACGGCAACGCGTACGTCTACACGATGTGCTGCATGACGGATGCTCCGCTGGTGTTCGCGTGTTTCGACCAGCCGGATCTGAAGGCTTCCTTCGAGGTGTCGGTGACGGCGCCCGAGGGGTGGACGGTGCTGGGGAACGGGGTGGCGGCCCGTACGGGAGAGGGCGGGCGGTGGGAGTGCGCGCCGACGCCGCCGATCAGTACGTATCTGATGGCGGTGGCGGCGGGGCCTTTCCACTCGGTGCGCACGGAGCACGCGGGGCTGCCGTTCGGGCTGCATGTGCGCAGGTCGCTGGGTCCGTATCTGGAGGCGGACGCGGCGGAGCTGCTGGAGATCACGCGGCGCTGCTTCGACCGGTATCACGAGCTGTTCGACGAGCCGTATCCGTTCGACTCCTACGATCAGGCGTTCGTGCCCGAGTTCAACGCGGGGGCGATGGAGAATCCGGGTCTGGTGACGTTCCGGGACGAGTTCATCCACCGGTCGGCGGTCACGGACACGGAGCGGCAGACGCGCGGCATGGTGATCGCGCACGAGATGGCGCACATGTGGTTCGGCGATCTGGTGACGTTGCGCTGGTGGGACGACATCTGGCTGAACGAGTCGTTCGCGGAGTACATGGGGTATCAGGTGCTGAGCGAGGCGACGCGGTTCACGGACACGTGGACGGATTTCGCGGTGGCGCGCAAGAGCTGGGGTTATGACGCGGATGAGCGTCCTTCGACGCATCCGGTGGCGCCGGATCCGCAAGGGGTGCCGGACACGGCGACGGCGTTGGGCAACTTCGACGGGATCAGCTATGCGAAGGGGGCTTCGGCGCTGCGTCAGTTGGTGGTGTGGCTGGGTGAGAGGGATTTCCTGGCGGGCATCAACGACCATTTCGCGCGGCACAGGTTCGGCAACGCGACGTTGGCGGATTTCCTCGATTCGCTGGCGCGCGCTTCGGAGCGGGATGTGCGGGGGTGGGCGGAGTGCTGGTTGCGGACGACGGGGGTGGACACCCTGGTGCCGCGGGTGGGTGAGTCGGAGGATCGGCGGTGGTATGTGGATGTGGAGCATGTGGGCCGCCGCCCGCACCGGCTGGCGGTGGGGCTGTACGACCGGGCGCCCGCTGACGCGTCGCGGCTGGTGTTGCGGGAGCGGCTGGAGCGGGATGTGCCGGCGGACGGTGGCCGGTTGACGATGACGTTGGACGGGCCGCGTCCTGATCTGGTGTTGGTCAACGATCTGGATTACACGTACGCGAAGGTGCGTCTTGATCCGGTGTCGTGGGGGTCGGTGCGCTCGGCGCTGTCGGGGCTGCCGGGGCAGTTGTCGCGTGCGGTGGTGTGGAACGCGGCGCGTGACATGGTGCGGGACGCGGAGTTGGGGCCGTTGGAGTACGTGCGCACGGCGCGGGAGCACCTGCCGTTCGAGACGGACGACGCGGTGGTGCAGGGGGTGTTGGCGTTCGCGCGGGGGCAGGCGGCGGACCGTTTCTTGACGGGCGGGGAGCGCACGGAGGCCTTGGGGCTGCTGTCGGAGTTGTGCCGTGATCTGCTCTCGTCCACGTCCAGCGCGTCCACCGCCTCCACCGCGTCTGCCGCGTCCACGAGGGCGACGGCGGAGGGCGGTGCGGGGCTGCGGTTGACGGCGGCGCGGTACTTCATCGACTGTGCGACGTCGCCGCGGGAGCTGTCGGCGTGGTGGGCGGCGGGTGAGGTCCCTGGTGGGGGCCCGGTGCTGGATGTCGAGTTGCGGTGGCGGTTGCTGTTGCGGTTGTCGGTGCTGGGCGCGGTGGGTGTGGCGGACATCGAGGAGGCGCGGGCGGCGGACGCGGGTGCGCGGGGTGAGGAGGCGGCTGCGCGGTGTCGGGCGGCGCTGCCGGACGCGGCGGCGAAGGAGGAGGCGTGGGAGGCGATGTTCGGTCCTGGCGACGCGCTGTCGAACTATCTGTTCACGGCGACGGCGCAGGGTTTCTGGCAGCCGGAGCAGCAGGGGGTGCTGGCGGGTTTCCCTGGGCGGTATTTCGCCGAGGTGGTGCCG
>NZ_JASKYT010000611.1:0-2193 GCF_041028275.1 Streptomyces sp. PU-14G | reverse complement strand
GGGCAGGAGATGCCGGGCATCTCCTGCCTGGAGGGGGCGGGGACGAAGCGGAGTTGAGTAAGACCAGAGCTTGCCGGAGGATGACGGCCATGACTGCTGGCCACGCTGGTGCCCCGGGCGGGCGTCCACTGCTCAACCGCCGCCTCGCCGAGTTCGGCACCACGATCTTCGCCCAGATGTCCGCGCTCGCCGTCGAGACCGGCGCGATCAACCTCGGCCAGGGCTTTCCCGACACCGACGGCCCCGAGGCCGTCCGGGAGGCCGCGGTGCGCGCCGTGCGGGACGGGCGAGGCAACCAGTACCCGCCGGGCCCCGGCATCCCCGAACTGCGCCAGTCCGTGGCCGAACACCAGCTCCGCTTCTACGGGTTGCGCTACGACCCTGACACCGAGGTGCTGGTCACCGCGGGTGCGACGGAGGCGATCGCGGCCTCGCTGCTCGCCCTCGTCGAACCCGGTGACGAGGTGATCGCACTGGAGCCGTACTACGACTCCTACGCCGCCTCCATCGCCATGGCGGGCGGCACCCGGGTGCCGGTCACCCTGCGCCCCGACGCCGCCTCGGGGACGTACCGCCTCGACCTGGACGAACTGCGCGACGCGGTCACAGAACGCACTCGCCTCATCCTCCTCAACACCCCGCACAACCCCACCGGCACCGTCCTGACCCGCGACGAGCTGGCCACCGTCGCACAGCTGTGCGTCGAGCGGGACCTGCTCGCCGTCACCGACGAGGTGTACGAACACCTCGTCTTCGACGGCGCCCACCATCCCCTCGCGGGCTTCCCCGGCATGCGCGAGCGCACCGTGACCATCTCCTCCAGCGGAAAATCGTTCTCGCTGACGGGGTGGAAGGTGGGCTGGGTCACCGGCGCCCCCGAACTGGTGACCGCCGTGCGCTCGGCCAAGCAGTACCTGACGTACGTCTCCGCCGGACCCTTCCAGTACGCCGTCGCCGAAGCCCTGGCCCTGCCGGACGACTACTACTCCGGCCTGCGGGACGGCCTGCGAGCCCGCCGCGACCTGCTGGCCGGCGGGCTGCGCGAAGCCGGGTTCGGCGTCTTCGCCCCGGCAGGCACCTACTTCATCACCACCGACATCCGCCCCCTCGGCGCCACCGACGGGATCGACTTCTGCCTGTCCCTCCCCGGGCGTGTGGGCGTGGTGGCGGTGCCCACCCAGGTCTTCTACGACCACGAACCCGCCGGCGCGCCCTACGTCCGCTTCGCCTTCTGCAAGAGGGAGGACGTCCTGGAAGAAGCGGTCAGGCGGCTCCACGGGCTCGCCGGGGACTGAGCACTGAGCAGGACGGAAAGGGCGGCCGTCCCCCGTCGGCCGGCCGCCCTCCCCGCCGGCCGGCCCCCCGTGGCCCGGCCGTCTCCCCCGTGTGCGCGGTGATCGCCCGCGCTGGATGACGACGAGTCTTCCGCCGGCAGCGGGCTCGCGGTACCTGACAGGTGTCAGGGCGGCCGGCCGGCGAGGGCCGCACCTCGAACAGCAGCACGAGGGCCGGGGCGCGCACCACGCGGGCGTGCACCCCGGCCCTCGCACCGCGGCCGTGGTCTCGGGACGGCTAGGAGCCCTCGCCGTCGCCCTCGGAGGAGTCGATGTCCTTCTCCAGGCCGAACTGCTCCACCAGCCACTTGTCGAACTCGATGGAGGCCCGCACCCAGCTGACGGTGCTGGAGACGAAGTGCTCCAGCGAGACGCCGGTGCCGATCAGCATCTGCGCCTCGCCGATCAGGCGGACACTGCCGTCGTCGTGGGTGTGGCTGTAGACCTTCGGCCACAGCGTGCGACGGTTCCAGTCGTCGATGGCCTCGAGGAGCTTGGGCTTGTCCTCGATGGAGTGCTGACGGTCGTAGAACGTACGGACCGAGAACACCTGCTGCTCCGCCTCCCCGCGGAACATGAAGTAGGTGCGGAACTCCTCCCACGGCGCCGCGAGGTCTCCCTCGTCGTCGACGACGTACTTCAGCTCCATCTGGTCCAGGAGCTGCTTGACGAGGTCTTGGTCGGGGAGGATCGGACCGGTGGGACCTGACTCCTCCGGCTCCTCGGGCTGGCCCCCGAAGTTAGGGATCGAGGACGGGTCGATGCTCACGTGGGTGTTTCCCTTCATACGGCTTCGGCCATCCTCCCGCACGGGCCCCCCGCAATGACAACCCTGGAGGGTTGACCCCCTGTTTGGCCC
>NZ_JASKYT010000610.1:0-2743 GCF_041028275.1 Streptomyces sp. PU-14G | reverse complement strand
GCCCGCCCCCCACCGACGACCGCGAGGGACACCATGAACGCCTCCCGCACGCTCGCCACCGCGCGCCGCGTCCTGCGCCAACTCGGCCACGACCCCCGCACGATCGCGCTGCTGCTGCTCGTTCCGATCCTGCTGCTCGTCCTGCTGTACTACGTCTTCGACGCCGACCGCCGCGCCTTCGACAGCATCGGCGCCTCCCTGCTGGGCATCTTCCCGCTCGTGACGATGTTCCTGGTCACCTCCATCGCCACCCTGCGCGAACGCACCTCCGGCACCCTGGAGCGCCTGCTGTCCATGCCGTTGGGCAAGGCTGATCTGATCGTCGGCTACGCACTCGCCTTCGGCCTGCTGGCCATCGTCCAGGCGGCGCTCGCGACCGGCGTCGCCATCTGGTTCCTGGACCTGGACATCGCGGGCTCTCCCTGGCTGCTGCTCCTCATCGCCCTGCTCGACGCGCTTCTGGGCACCGCACTCGGGCTGTTCGTCTCGGCCTTCGCCGCCTCCGAGTTCCAGGTCGTCCAGTTCATGCCCGCGATGATCTTTCCGCAGATCCTGCTGTGCGGCCTGTTCGCGCCCCGCGGCAGCATGCAGCCCGTCCTGGAGGCGATCTCCAACGTGCTGCCCATGTCCTACGCCGTCGACGGCATGACCGAGGTCCTGCACCACACCGAGGCCACCGGCGACTTCGTCCGCGACATCGGCATCGTCGCGGGCAGCGCGCTCCTGGTCCTCGCCCTCGGCGCCGCCACCCTCCGCCGCCGCACGGCGTGAGCCGCCCCGGTGCGAGGATGGGCGGGACCCGGCGGGACCCGGCGGGAAGGCGTCCCCGGCGGGACGGCGTCTCCGGCGTCCCGGCCTCCCCGGTGGGAGGACACGTCCCCGCAACGCGGCACAACCCGGTACGACCAGGCACAACGAGGCACGAGGTGAAGCACTCCATGACCACCCAGAAAGTCGCGGTCCTCGGCACCGGCAAGATCGGAGAGGCCCTGCTCTCCGGCATGCTCCGAGGCGGCTGGTCGCCCTCCCGCCTCCTCGTCACCACACGGCGCCCCGAACGCGCGGCCGAACTGCGGGAGCGCTACGGCGTCGAGCCCGTCACCAACGCCGAGGCCGCCAAGGGCGCGGACACCCTCATCCTCACCCCCAAACCCCAGGACATGGCCGCGCTCGTGGACGAGCTGGCCCCCCACGTGCCCGCCGACCGGCTGGTCATCAGCGGCGCCGCCGGCATCACCACCCGCTCCCTCGAAGAGCGCCTCGCCGAAGGCACCCCCGTCGTCCGCGTCATGGCCAACACCCCCGCCCTCGTCGACGAGGCCATGTCCGTCATCTCGCCCGGCACCCACGCCACCGAGGCGCATCTCGCCCTCACCGACGAGATCTTCGGCGGCGTCGGCAAGACCCTCCGCCTCCCCGAGAGCCAGCAGGACGCCGCCACCGCGCTCTCCGGCTCGGGCCCCGCCTACTTCTTCTTCCTCGTCGAGGCCATGACCGACGCCGGCATCCAGCTCGGCCTGCCCCGCGACAAGGCGCACGAGCTGATCGTCCAGGCCGCGGTCGGCGCCGCCACCATGCTCCGCGACAGCGGCGAACACCCCGTCACCCTGCGCGAGAACGTCACCTCGCCCGGCGGTACGACGATCAACGCCATCCGCGAGCTGGAAAACCACCGCGTCCGCGCCGCCTTCATCGACGCCATCGAGGCCGCCCGCGACCGCAGCCGCGAGCTCGGGGGCTGACGGCGGGCCCGAAAGGGGGTGCCACCTGTACGTCGCCTGCGGACTGCGCGTCCGTTGTGGCTGGTCGCGCAGTTCCCCGCGCCCCTTCGGGGCGCTGCCCGCCCCGCGGAGCGTGAACAGTCCGCTCCCTGGGCCTCCGGCCGGGAAGCGCCCCAGTGCGCAGAGTGCGCCAGCACCGGGCCTGGCAACCGGCGCGCGCCCGCAGACCGCGCACGCCCTCGTGCACCAGCGTGATCGTGAAGGCCAGCGCCAGCCCGAGCGCCACCCCGTACAGCGGTGTCTCCTCGAACGCGGCCCCGCCCACATACCCCAGCCCGGCCGAGTAGCAGGCCCAGCTCACCACCGCCACGGCGTCGTACCGCGTGAAGGACCGGCGCGGAAAACCCGTCGCGCCGGTGGTGAGTGTGGCCGCCGTCCGGCCGCCCGGGATGTAGCGCGCCGCCACCAGGACGAGACCGCCCCGCTCGGCCAGCATCCGCCCCACCCGCTCGTACGCCCGCCAGGTGCGGCCCCCCTCCGTCAGCCGCGCCGTCAGCCGTGCCCCCGAGCGCCGTCCGATCAGGTACGAGACGTGGTCGCCGGCGAACGCGCCGAGCGCCGCCACCACGATCACCCAGAACAGCGCCGGGTCCCCCTGCGCCGCGGCGAACACCCCCAGTGTGATCACCAACGTCTCGCTCGGCACCACGGGGAAGAACCCGTCCAGCATCGCGATCCCGAACAGCGCCACGTACACCCACGGCGTGCTCACGAACCCCTCGACGGCATGCACTATCGCCTCGTTCATGCCCCGGAAGCTACGGAGCGCGCCAGGCGGCGAGCAGTGCACGATCGTCCCCGGCCACCCCCCACTTTCGTCAGGTGTGCCCGGCGGCGGCTCCCCGTACCGTGACGCACGTGAACGCCGCACCCACCCGCACCGGCCTCGGCCGCTTCACCGCGGCACTCCGCCGCCCCCGCAGCCGCGCCCTCCTCGCCGACCTGGCCCTGTGGCTGTTCAT
>NZ_JASKYT010000061.1:0-24341 GCF_041028275.1 Streptomyces sp. PU-14G | reverse complement strand
CGTGAGTAACGGCCGAACCCTTCCTGCCCGGCCCGCACGCCTGCCCGAGGCGAGAGCGGCGTGTGACGGGAAGCCCCGCAGGGCCTCCGCGCAGGGCCGCCTTCTCGACCCGCCCGGCGACCGCGTCGTCGTCGCGTCGCGTTCGACGGCCCGGCGGGTCGGGGTCTGGCAGGACCAGTTCGTGTATACCAGCAGTTTCCGCGCGCCCTGGACCCCCGAACGCCGCCCTCACCGCCGCGTCCCCCGCCGTGTCTCCGGCACCCGCGCGCGGTCGTCCGCGCCCGTCGCTCGGTAGCGTCAGCGCGTGAGTAACGGCCGAACCCTTCCTGCCCGGCCCGCACGCCTGCCCGAGGCGAGAGCGGCGTGTGACGGGAAGCCCCGCAGGGCCTCCGCGCAGGGCCGCCTTCTCGACCCGCCCGGCGACCGCGTCGTCGTCGCGTTCGACGGCCCGGCGGGTCGGGGTCTGGCAGGACCAGTTCGTGTATACCAGCAGTTTCCGCACGCCCTGGACCGTGTAGGTCAGCATGGACCTTTCGCGGTGACACGCGTCCTCAAGCGCTGTCTGCCACCGGCGCCCCCAGCCGTGGGCTCAAAACCAGGGCCTCTCGGTTGGAGCAAGTTGTTGGAGCGGTCCTCGACTACAGTGCGAGCATGACGATCCGTCGCATCATGCCCAACGTCGTCACCCAGGACATCGAGGAGAGCCGCAGCTTCTACAGCGATTTCCTGGGGATGGACGTGCGTATGGACGAGCCGGGCTTCTTGATGGTGGCCTCGCCGGGTAACCCGACGGCGCAGATGACTGTGGTCTCCCCCGCCGCAGACTCATGGGACCCGCATACCTCCCAGTCGGCACTGGCGGTCGAAGTCGAGGATGTTGATGCCGCGTACGCCGCAGCCGAGCGCCAGGGGTACCAGGTGGTCTATCCCTTGACCACGGAACCATGGGGGATCCGGCGCTTCTTTGTTCAGGCACCCGACGGAAGTGTCATCAACGTCCATAGTCACGTCTGATGTTGCGGGACGTGACGTTCACGACAGCGGCATGGGCACCGTCGGGGCTACCCATCCCCACGGGAGTCCGGCTCAGGCTCCGCGGACGAAGGTCACGCACTCCGGACATTCATCGAGGTACCGGTGCCGGCACTCAACGGTGTGCTGCAGGAAAGTGATTGTCTGCTGTCGCTGGGCGACTTCATGCTGAAGTGCCGCGATCTTCGCCCTCACGACAGCCTGCGCCGCCGACTTCTTCGGCGCCATGGCGGCAGTGACCTCGGGCAAGGAGAGCCCGACGCGTCGCAGTTTCAGCACGGTACGTGCCTGTTCCAGTGCGCTGTCGTCGTAGATGCGGTAGCCGTTGCCATCGCGACGCGCGGTGAGGGCACCAACGTCTTCCCAGTGCCGCAGCACGTGAGCCTCAACGCCGAGCTCTGCGGCTGCTTCCCCGATCCTGATCACCACACGCGCCTTGCCTTCATGTCGACCTGAACCCATAGCGTCACGATCATGCCTGATACCACCAACCCCGCGAACTCTCCGTACCGTCCATCGATCCTGGTCACCGGCGCTACGGGCAACCTCGGCCGAGAGATTGTCGACCGTCTCCAAGCCCACGGCGCGCGCGTACGGTGCCTTGTACGCGATCAGGCCGGCCCGCGACCAGGGGTCGAGTGGGTGGTCGGCGACCTCACGGACCCCAGTACCGTGCACGAGGCGCTCATCGGCATCGACGCAGTCTTTCTGATCTGGCCACTGCTCGATTCCGCCGCTGCCCACGACCTGCTCGCAGAACTCGCCACGGCGGCGCCGCGTGTCATCTACCTGTCCTCGACCGCTATCAACGACGAAGCCGCTCGTCAAAGCGATCCCATCGTTCAAGTGCACGCGGACATGGAAGCCCTGCTCCACGATGCCGGCCTGCGACCCGTGGTGCTGCGGAGCGACACGCTGGCCTCCAACACCCGTGGTTGGGTGCAACAGGTGCGGGCGGGCGATGTCGTCTCGGCCCCAGAGGCGGCACGCACAGCCGTCGTCGACGAGCGCGATGTCGCTGATGCGACCGTAGCCGTATTGCTCACACGTCACGATCAACTGGACGACGGCCCCCACATGTTGACAGGCCCCGAGGTCCTCAGCCGCGCCGACCAGGTCACTCACCTCGGTGCTGCACTCCGGCGTGATCTGCGATTCCAGGCACTTCCCGCTGATCTCGCGCGCACACGGATGCTCGCCGACGGTCGTCCCGAGCCACTCGTAGAGGCGCTGATCACCGCCTCGGAGTGGCGACCAGATTCCCATCGCGTCACCGATCATGTTGAGCGCCTCGCCGGCCACCCGGCCGGCACCTTCGCGAGGTGGGCCATCGACCATGCGGCCGAGTTCAACTGACGAGAACCGCGGAACGCCCCACCCGGCCATGACCAAGGTGCTCGATGACCTGCATGGGGCCTTGGGGCGGCGATCGTCGTCGTTCGTTTTCCGGCAGGAAGCATCCATGGCGCACGCCAACGCTCCGCTGTCCTTCGAAGGGCGCCGACGACTGATCGAGCGCTGCCAGACATCGCCCGCGTGGGTGACCGACAGGATTCGGAACGGGCGGCGCGAGCACAAGTGGTCCGCACAGTGGATCACCCACGAGTTTGCCGACATCGGCTTCACCATCAACCGCCGCACCGTCACGCGGCACCTGAACCGACTCGGCCTCGGCAAACGCAGGTTCATCGACTCCGGCGGCGAGAACAACCGTAAGCCGGGTAAGACCCCACCGCTCGCTGGCCCCCTTGCCGATGAGAAGGGGGCGACCGCTGCCGCGTTCCTCACGCGCGAAGGTATGGTTCGCCGCGCGCGGCATCAACCACATCCACCGAATCGTCACCGACAACGGCGCCTGCTATCGATCCGGCGACTTTGCCCGGATCGTCGGCCAACAGATCCGGCATCACAAGACCAAGCCGTACAGCCCTCGCCACAACGGAAAGGTAGAGCGGTGTAGGCACATCTCGACCGAGGGAGTCCTTTACGCACGCGAGTTCACAAGCGAATATGCCCGCGCTGCGGCGATCAGCGTGTGGAGCATCCACTACAGCTCGATTCGCGCCCACCGCGCATCAGTCAACAACACATCTAAACCAACGACCGCCTGATCCAAACAAACCGCCCGGACCGGGCCTACTGGCGCCGGCCGCCAGGCCTGTACCGCGCTGATCAGATCAGTCCCAGCATCTCCGCCCCTTCGACGGAGAAACCAACTGTCCCAAAAACGAGAGCCACACTTCCTGCAACTCGCATGCCGCGCGGCCCGATGCCGCCAAACATCCCACTGAGCAGCTTCTCGGAGCGAAGGTATAGGAGATCTGTTATCCCACGGATGTTGCACGCGACTATGAAACCAGCCACCGCCAGGCAGAACGGGAAAATGGCCATGTAAAGTGAAGTCGATGATTGGTGCATTGTCCCCGCTTCAAGTCGGGAAGACCCTGCCCAGGTATCTTCTCGGGGGGCTTCGGTAGTTGGTGTTTGCGGTGGTACGCCTTGTCCGCCCAGTACCTGGGGCCCGCTGCGGCGAGGGCGTCGATGATCCCGTGCTGCCGGGCGGCGGTCAGATCGTGGGTCGAGCCGGGCAGAGCCGGCGAGGCCCAGAGCAGCCGTCCGAACGGATCGGTGAGGATCTGGACGTTCATGCCGTGGCCACGGGAAGCCGCCGCCACCGCGCCCCGATGTTCCGAAGTTCCTGGCGGACACGGGTGATCTTGGTCGAGAACCCGTCTACCACGAGCTTCGTCGTTGCGCAGGACAGTCCAACGCGTTCAGCGCTGCCAGCTTGAAGAAGCTCTGGCAGGGGCGTCTTGTGGCGGAAGCAGCTTGCTAGCCAGGCGTCTCGTCGCGCTTGCTTCGTCGGGCGAGGTTTCGGGCCTGCCCTTCGTGGATGTCGCTTGCCCACTCCCAGCCGGGTTTGGGTGATACGACCCGTGGGTCACTGGACACCCGGGCGTCACGTAGGTCCTCCACGTACGCTCGATCAAGTTTGATCCTTGCGCGTACCTCCTCATCCCTGGCGAGGGACCCATGTCCGGGGATGAGGACATCGACGTCGTCCGCTACGCCCTCGAGCAGCCCCAACCCGACCAGGTAGTCCTCAATCGGGTCAACAGTGTCGTCGAGCATGGGAACGAAGACGTCGGAGAGCATGTCGCCGGCGATGAGAACTCGGCGTTCTTCGATCAACAGGGCCGCATGGCCCGGGGCATGCGCCGCATGCTCGATGATCCGCACCTTGGGGCCGTCCCAGGGAAGCTGCGCGGTTTCAGCGGGCAGACCAGTGATCAGGCCGTACAGGTCGAGCGGTGTGTCCTCGGCGATTTCCGACGGCAGCCCCGCGGCGACGCCGGCCTTCCAGTCCGCGTTCGACAACACATCCTGCATGAAGTCCGCGCAGCGGGCTGTGCCGTAACGAGGCGCTTCGCCGAGTTCGGCGTGCCAGAGCACGTGATCCCAATCAGGATGCGTCGAGAACCCTGCCACCACGGGCCGGCCCAGCTCTCGAAGGTCGTTCGCCAGGCAGGTCATTTCGGCACCGGTAATCCCGGCGTCCACGAGTAGCACGCCGTCACTGCCCTGCACGACAACGGTGTTGTTCTCGAGCAGCTCACTCTGGTGGATCAGCACACCCTCGGCGACTTGCTTCAGCATGGGTCCCTCCCCGTTTGATGTCCGCACCCTGTCAGAGGGTCTGGCGAACATCAACACGACCGGACGGGGGCGCGTGATGGCGACTCTGCGGCGAGACCGTCCACGGAGGCTTCTTCAGGGGCGAACCCGCGTCATCTGAGGCCCCGGAGATGGCATGTCAGGTTGAAAGAGGCTCACTGTCCGCCTCACCGTCGCACCTTGCACTCTTCCAGAGTACTGCGTCCGCAGCTTAAATGAGAGCAGCTATCTCTACAGTGGCTCCCGTCATTGCCAGAACACCAATCACCGCTCCGACAAACCTCAAATTGCGAGGTGTCGCAGCTCCGACAAGGGTGTTTTTCGCATAAAAGTCGAACAGTCGGTAAGCCGAATCCCGGAAATTAATTGCGACCAGCCAACCTCCGGTCGAGAAGATCAACAAGGCGACTATCCAGAAGATCTCTGCAGACCGACCCATAACGCCCTCCCGCGCTGCGTACCAGGGGTGATGGGCTTCGCCGGGCTGTGACCGCTTCCCTGTGGACGGGCGAACAGTAACACGTGCGTCAGTGGCGCCCGTGCTGGGATCTCAAGCCCCAGCATCCCCTGGTGGCGCGTCGTCGTTCGGTGATGAAGCCGAGATGCTGGCGGTGGCACTACTTCACCTCGGCGGTTCCGTAGCTCTCACGGATTCCGACCTCAATACTTCGGCGATTTCATCTGCGCGTGTTTGATGGTTTAACCAGCTTGAGAGATTCGACTTCTGGGAAGCCAGTGCGAACCAAACTTTCCCTGGTGTGTAGGAGATCGCAGTGCCATAGTAACCGGGCCGCACTGATGTGACGTGTTCCAGTGGAATGCGCCGCCAGCCGGCCAGATTCCGAACGAGAATCGCGTCAGTCGTCAGTGCAATTGTGGCTCGGACGGTGAAACACAGAAAGAACATCCCACCGATGAAAGTGCAGCACGGGATCCCTACAGACAGGGGACTTGCATGAGCCCACTGTTCCAGGAGTGCAATAGAACTAGCAAGGGATAGAGTGAAAAGTATAGCTGCGGTGCCACCGTAGGCAACACGCTCCCATGGGCCGAGTTTCCACTCCCGCAGAACCGTAGCCCTGTCTTTCGTCAGGTCTACAACGTACTTCGAGTCTTTACCGTGTCTCCCCATCTGTCTTCTCCTGAGCAACTGTGATGCGGATTGTAAAAGTAGTGCCACACGCCAACTGTGCCGGTCTTCAAAAGAGGCCGAGGAGGGTGGGAACCGCGGCAAGGCCGAAGGGGAGCAACGCGAGGTCCGCCCAGGCGAAATCGATAGTGCGTACAACAGGAGGTGTGCCGTTGCCTTGCGCGTTATTTCGAGGGAGTGCGCGGCGGATGTGAGCGGCCGCGGCGCGTACAGTTCGGCCGCGGTCGAGCAGGGACCCAGAAAAGGCGAGTACAGGAATGATTTCGCCAGAAATCGTGACGATCTCCAGACCATGGTCAACCTCGAGAGTACCTACGGAGACCAGCGGAACACGGTAGCGATTAGCCAGTCCTACGACGCACAGTTCCTTTCGATGCAGCTCAATGCGGGCCCGGCCCAGAGCGCGCCAGCTCACTCTCGCGAACGCCAGGATCGCAGATTCCATGAGCAGTACATCTGTCATTGGTGATTTGTCGTGTCCCAGGAGAGCGGCAACGGCTCCCATGATGCCGAAGAAACAGGCGCTTCCCCATGCCCCAACCAAGGCACTGCGGCGCTGCAGCACGGTCACACCGGGACGACGCTTCGCTATGTTCGGTGTCACTTTCATTTTGGCTCCGCCCCACGAGTCGGCAGGCTCTGCCTCCTTCTTCTCCTCATCCTCTTGCTCCCTCTCGCAGCATGACGAGTTGGTCATGATGAGCGTTTGTCATTCGGGACGCACGAGATTGTTCATGGAACGGAAGTGTTGTTGGTCATTGAGGTCTATCGGTCGATACCCGTGGGTGGGCCAGAGAGGCTGGTTTTGTACCCATGGGATGACGACGCTTCCGGGCTCCAAGCAGCCGCTGAGTTCAGCAGTTCCTGTCGGTGTCGGAAGCCCGCGGAAGCGGTCACGGAGCGGCCCGTAGGACAGCGGAAGTGCGCCGACAGGCGGATCCGTCTCTGGCTTTTCCGAGTGGGCCGCGTCCGGGAAGAGAACGAGCCAAGGAGCGTCTGACGTGTAGCTGTGCAAGAGGAGGTAGCGCATGCGTGTGTTCGGCGTCTGCCGGGCGGTTCGGGCCATGCGCCAGGCCCGCAGACATCCCCTGGCAGCAACGCCGAGCCACAGTAAAGTGAGGACAGGCAGCGCAACGACAGCCCAGACAGGAGTTCTGCCGGGCGCCTCCCACGCCGTCTCGATGGCCAAGGCATCGAGCCCGAGAACTCCCAACAATGGCAGGAGCTGTCCCGCCCGCCACAGTCCCCGTACGCGCCACCAGACGACACGGCGGACATCGGCCTCCGGCTTCAGGCCGGACTTCTCCAGCCCCCGATAGCGGGCCTGGCTGAGCGCTGCCTGACGCATGGTCGGGTACGCCAGCTTGGCTTCCTCGTCTGCTGCGTGACCTTCGTGCACTCTCAGCAGTATCCCGGATTCACAACACCCGGTAGAGCACAGGTGTCCAGGCCCACCGTGCCGGCCAGTCGGCCCGGTCCAGTCGGCCCTCGGTCCGGTTGACAAGGGGGCAGGCCGGGCGCCGTGTCGGCCTCAGCCTCGGCCTCGGGTATGCCGCCGCCGCCCCACGGGCAACTCCTCGGTTATTCGGCTACTACGGATGCCTTGTCGCCATATGCCCCCGAGGGCTCCTCCCGCTCCGAGCCCGACCGTTCCCCACCGTAGATGGAGGGAGGAGTCCTGCGAGGCTTGATCCAGCCCGTGTGTGGATATATCGACGACGGCCTTGACAGTGACTACGCCAGCCACAGCCACCACGCATACGCCCAAGGAAACAAACACGGCGGCCTTGCGCTCGGCGTGCGTTTGCGGACTGCCACTGCCACTGCCACTGCCACCGCTGGTCGCGCCAGCCGGGCCCGCACCCGCTCGACCGGCCAGGTCGAAGACGTCATGCACTGCCGCAACTGCTGGTGACCGACCCCCAGTCGATCAGCCTTCGGCTGCATCGGCTGCATCGGTTTCCTCCGGCCGTCCAGCAGCAGCCCCGCAGCTACGAGACACCCTTCGCCCGCTGGTCCCGGTGCATCAACGGCACGAGCACCTCCGAGGCGCACTCCTCCAGCCGAACCCTCACCGCCGTAAGCTCCCCAGCCTCTCTACAGCCAGCGAACTACCAGTCACCCACCACGACAAGACCACATAACGAAGCATTACTAGGCGGTGTCGAGCGCCGACAGCCGCTGGGTGATCCGGTCGAACAGCTCCGTCAGTGGCTCGCCGACGTCCCGGCCGAACTCGGTCAGCCCGTACGTGACCTGCGGTGGCGTCGTGGGCTCGACCTTCCGCCAGATCAGGCCGTGCTCGACCAGTGCGCGCAGGGTCTGGGCCAGCATCTTCTCGCTGATGCCCTGGATGCTCTCGCGCAGCTCGTAGAACCGGAGGTCGTTGCGCCGCAGGGAGATCAGCACCCAGACGCCCCACCTGCTGGTCACGTGGTCGACCATGTCGCGCGCCAGGCAGTCGGTGTGAAACACGTCATACCGCTCGCCGGTCTCGACCCCTCTACGCTGCACGCCTTCTGCCATGACATGAGCTTACCTCCAGGTATGCCCTTACTAGAAGTGAGCTTCCGCTCCTAGCGTGATCGCCCTCAGAGCACATCCGTACAAGGAGCTGAACATGATCGTGGTGACTGGGGCGACCGGGAACATCGGCCGGCCGTTGACGCGGGCGCTGGCGGAGGCGGGCGAGCAGGTGACGGCGGTTTCCCGCCACCCGGCGGCGGTGCCGGACGGCGTCCGCCACCGGGTGGCCGACCTCGCCGACCCGGCCGGTCTGCGGCCCGCGCTGGCGGGGGCGAAGTCGCTGTTCCTGCTGCTCTCCGGCGATCTGCACGCCGTCGGTGCCAACCCCGCCGACATCATCGGCGAGGCCGCGGACAGCGGGGTCCGCCGCATCGTCCTGCTCTCCACGCTCGGCGTGGTGACCAGGCCCTTCGGAGCGACGCGGATCGCGATGCGCAAGCTGGAGGACACGGTGCGCGAGTCCGGCCTGGAGTGGGCCGTGCTGCGGCCGGGCGGCTTCGCCTCCAACGCCCTGTGGTGGGCCGAGTCCATCCGCGCGCGACGGGTCGTCGCGGCGCCCTTCGGCGACGTCGGAGTACCGGTCGTTGACCCGGCGGACATCGCCGAGGTGGCGGCGGCCTGCCTGCTGGAGGACCGCTACACCGGCGGCGCGTACGAGCTGACCGGCCCCGAGGTGATCACTCCGCGCGGGCAGACGGAGGCCCTCGCGGCAGCGCTGGGCTCGCCCGTGGCCTTCCACGAGTTGACCCGCGACGAGGCCAGGGCCGCCATGGCCCAGAACATGCCGGCGGAACTGGCCGACGACACTCTGGACATCGTCGGCAATCCGAACCCGGCCGAACTTCGCGTCAGCCCGGACATCGAGCGCGTCCTCGGCCGCGCCCCGCGCCCCTTCGCCGACTGGGCCGCCCGCAACGTCACCGCGTTTCGCTGAGACCGGCGGCGCCGGGCGGTACTCGTAGTGCTTCGTTGGGGGGTGTCGTTTGTGGGGGTGCCCTGCACCCCCACCACCGACGCGGCTGCCCTCCAGAAGCACCTCGTCGCACGCGGCCTGCCCCGGTCCGCGCGCTCATGACGATGCGGGGGCCCAGCTTGCCGTCGCCGCAGCATTCTCCGCTGGTGCGTGGGCCGGGGCGATGGAACGGGCGACGACCATGCGCATGGTCTGGACCGGGCTCTCGGTCCTCGGGCCGGCGGCAGACCGCGCACGGGGAGGGCAGGCGGCCCCGTGCGCGGCCCCTCTGCAGGATCAGCCCAGCCCCGGAACCAGCAGGACCTTGCAGGCGTCACGCGTGAGCAGGCCGATGGCGTCGTCGACCTGGTCCATCCGCAGCCGGTGCGTGATCAGCCAGTCGAGGTCCAGGCGGCCCGAGTCGAGCAGGAACAGGGTCTGTTCCCAGGTCTCCCACAGGCGACGGCCGAAGATGCCCCGCAGCGTGATGCCCCGCTTGTTGATCTGGGCGGCCACGTCGATCTCCACCGCCCGGCCCGGGTGCCCGACCGTCACGACAGTGCCCTCCCGGCGCACGGCCTCGAACAGCGGCGGCAGCGCGGCAGCCGCCCCCGAGCACTCGAAGGCCACGTCGGCGCCGCCGCGGTGGCCACTCAGCTCACGGGCGCGCTCGAGTACCTCGTCGCCGGGCTCCATCGCGATCACTCCGAGCCGCTCGGCCTCGGCACGGCGGAACGGGTTCGGCTCGATCACGATCACGTAGGCGGCCCCCAGGAGGGACGCCAGGCGGGCGACCACCATCCCCACCGGCCCGGCGCCGCTGACCAGGACGCCGCGCCCGGCGACCGAGTATCCGGCGTACCCGGCCCGCTGCACGGCGTGCACCGCGACCCCCGCGGACTCCAGCAGGGCACCGGTCTCCAGCGAGACCGAGTCCGGCAGCGGCACGCAGATGCTCGCCGGTGCCGCGACGCGCTCGGCGAACACCCCGTTGAAGTGCATGCCGAGGATCTGAGTGTGCTCACAAGTGTGGGAATCCCCGGTCCGGCACGTGAAGCACCGGCCGCATGGCAGGTGGCTTTCCAGGGCGACGCGGTCGCCGACGCGCAGGGTGTCGACGCCGGGGCCGACCTCGACGACCGTTCCGGCCCCCTCGTGACCGAGGACGACGGGGAGCCCCAGGTTGAACGCCTGCGCGGCGGGGGACCACTCGTAGCACTCGCGATCGGTCCCGCACAGGGACGCCGCGGCGATCTCGATGACGACCGCGCCGTCGCCCGCCTTCGGCTCGGGTGCGTCGGTGACGTACGTGACTCCCCGGTCCGCGGATTCCTTGATGGCTGCCCTCATGAGGTGTTGCTCCTTCAATGCTGGTGTGTGAAAGGCGGGAGCGCCCGTCGGCCCCGAGGTTCGGGCAGGTCAGGCCGGAGGAGTCGGCTGTGCGAAGCGCTGGAGGATGTCGGTGGGGCCGACCTGACCGCCCTTCAGCAGCAGGCGGCAGCCGGCCACCGCCGCCCCGCTGTCCGTGTGGCAGATCGGCGCCGCGGTGACGAACTGGGACGACACCCGCAGCTCGCCGACCCCCATGGTGAGCAGCGCGTGGCTGGAGGTGTCACCGCCGAACACGGCGAGGTCCCGGGTGAGGCCCTTGGCGGCCATGTTCCCGGCCAGCGTGCCCAGGAGTTCACCAACGGAGGCGGCGTCGACCGGGCCGGTCCCTGCGTAGCGGGGGTCCTGTGTTCCCCGCGTGGTGTGCGCGATGACGTTCCGGCCGTCCGCGAGCAAGGCCGCCACCGTCTTCTCCAGTTCGCCCGCCAGGGACGGGGCTTGTCCGGTGAGCAGCCGGGCGGGTACGGCGATCTCGGCCCAGCCGTGGGCCACTGCGTCGGCGATCTGCGCCGCGGTCGTGCTGGACGCCGAGGCACTGACCGCCAGCACCGGCCCGGACGGGGGTGGCACGGTGCCGGCCCGGGGGGACCGGTCGGTGGCGGTGCGGGCGAGCGCGGCCATGATGCCTCCGGAACCCACCGCGATGGCCGGCCGCCGCCGGGCGGCTTCCTTGCGCAACGCCCGTGCGACGGTGTCCAGATGGCCGTCCTCGGCGGCGTCCACGACGAACGCGGCCCGGCTGCCGTGACGGTGGGCCTGCCACTGTTCGGTGAAGGACCCGTCGGCGTGGGACGGCAGATGGATGGCTTCGGGCGCGTCTCCGGTCCGCAACTGCGCGGCCAGTACCCGGCGCAGGTCGGCCTCGTGCATGGGTGTCGACGGGTGGTGCGCCATCACCGGATGGCGGTCGAGGCGGTGCACGCGGCCGGAGTGGCCGGCGAAGTGGTTGCTGAAGGCGGTGTAGCGGCCGAAGTCCGGCTGTGCCGGTGCGACGGCGATCGGTCCGTGGTCGGGAAACCGCTCATGGAGCAGCTCGATGCCCCGGCCGATGCTCCCCCGCGAGGGCGAACTGTCACATGTGGAGCAGACCTTGTAGAGCAGCACATCCGCGTCGGCCGTGGCGACCTGTTCCAGCTGGGCGCGGACCAACGCGTCGAAGTCGGCTCCGCCGAGCGAGCGGGACGGCCCGGCGATGCCCACGACGTCGCAGTCGGCGGGGACCGGTCGACTGGAGTCTCCGACCAGGAGCACGGCGTCGAGGCCGTAGCGGTGGGCCTGTGCGAGTACGTCGCTGGCCCCGGTGAGATCGTCGGCGACGAAACTGACGTACGACATGTCAGGCCAGGCCTCCGAACGTGCGCCCGGCGTGCAGCAAGGCGGGGTCTCCGGCTTCCGCGGCCGCATGCGCGGCCGATTCCAGCGGTACACCGCCGACGGCGGCGGCCCAGGCCGCCCGCAGGCTGTGCACACCGGCGGCCGGGCCGTCGGGGTGTGCGGCCACGCCGCCCCCGGCCAGCATCAGCAGGTCCGTCGAGCCCACCGCGGCGTAGGTCGGGGCGGCGGTGGTGACGTTCTGCCCGGACGACAGGGTGGGCACCGGTCCCAGGGAGTCGCCCAGGGGTTCGAACAGGCTGCGCACGTTGGCGGCTACCTCGTCGTCGGTCTCGTAGAACTTGCTGCCGAGCCCGCTGACATGCAGGTGGTCGGCCCCCGCCAGCCGGGCGAGCTGCTGCCACACCCGGTAGGACATGCCCAGTGCGGGCGCGCGCATCGACCCGGCGAGGCCCGCCCGGTGCCCGTGCACCGGCACCGCGGAGAACTCCCGCAGCCAGGCCAGTGCGGGCAGCCCCATGACCGGTACGTTGAGCATCACGCACCGGCCGCCGGCCTCGACCACCATGTCGTGGCGCCGGCGCAGCCCGGCGAGGTCTCCCGTGATGTTGAAGGCGTACATGGTGGGGTGGCCGGTGGTCTGTTCGGCCTCGCGGATCTCCTCGGTGGCGACGGCCACCCGGCGCTCCAGCGGGAGGTAGGCAGGGTCGGTCATCAGCTCGTCGTCCTTGATCAGGTCGATGGAGGCCCTGGCCAGCTCGCGGACGACCTGGCGGAACTCGTCCTCGACCATGCCGACGTTCGGCTTGACGATGGTGCCGATCATGGCGCCCTCGACATCACCCATCAGCTTGCGGGTGCCCGGGATTCCGAAGGCCGGGCCCCGGTGGGCCGCGACGAACTCGTCCGGGAGCTCGATGTCCTGCAGCCGGCAGGCGAACAGCTCGCCCAGCTCGAAAAGGTTGCCCGCCACGGTGGTCTGCAGGGTGGCCAGGTCGGTTCCGATGTTCTCCATTGGGAACTCCACCACCGCGAGGGCGGCCCGCACCGCGTCGGGGCGGGTGCGCGACGGCAGCGAAGGGCTGCGTAGGCCCAGGTTCTGCACGTCGGCGACCCGTGCGGCATGGCGCTCGCGGATGCGGGGCGACTCTCCGGGGACCGCGACGAATGTTCCGCTGGACTGCTCTCCGGCCATGGCCGAGGCGGCCCGCTCCGGGGCGATCTCTGACTCCAGGTAGTACGTGCAACGCACGACCCGCTGGTCACGCACGTGCTTCTCCGTTCTCAACCGGTGTTTCTGTGCTGTCACTTGTTGTCGTGCTGTGCACCGGAGAGCCGGTCGGTGCCGGGTGGTGCGTCATGCGCGGCGTGCAGTGGCCCCTCGTCAGGCACCGGTCCGGAGGTCTCCCGCGCCGCCGGGGGGTTCCGCGGGAGTCTGCGGGCCCACAGGGCGGTGATCAGCGGGCACAGGAGGGAGGTCACCACCACGGACGAGGCGATGAGCACGGTCGCGGACTGGGCGGCCGGCGCGTAGACGGGGTTGGCGGACGCCACGATCGACGGAACGACGGCCGCGTTGCCCGCCGTTGTCGCCGCGGCGAGGCCCGCGATGCCGTCGCCACCGCTCGCCTTGTCCGCCAGCAGCAGGGCCGCGCCGCCGACCAGCACCACGAACAGCCCCAGGGCGACGCCCAGCAGCCCTGCCTCCCAGACCGCGGTCAGGTTGAGGGTGAGCCCCAGCGACAGCCCGAGGAACGGGACGAGCGCGGGGACCGCGGGAGCCAGGAACCGGCGCAGCTCGGGATCGAGGTTGCCCAGGAGCATCCCGAACGCCAGCGGCAGGATCGCCCCCACGAGGGTCTGCCAGGGGAAGGCGGACAGCCCCGCGACGCCGAGAGTGACCATGGTGAGGAAGGGACCGGACTCCAGACTCATGACGCTGTAGGCGCCGACGTCGCGCTTGCGGCCGAACTGGGCCATCAGCGACATGTAGAGGCCGCCGTTGGTGTCGTTCAGCGCCGCTACGACGGCCAGTGTGGACAGACCCGCGAACGCGCCGCCGCTGACCGGTGACTCACCCAGGAAGTGCCCCATGAGGACGCCGACGACCAGCGCGAAGAGGATCTTCGTCCCCAGCAGCACGCCGCCCTTTTTCGCGATGTACGGCGTCGCCTTGACGTCCAGGGTCGAGCCCAGACACACGTAGAAGACCGCCAGGATGGCCGGCAGGCCCGTGAACAGAGCTCCGGTGAAGGAGCCGAAGAACTCTCCGGAGCCCGGTGCGGTGGTGTGCACCAGGGCTCCGACGAGCATTGGGACGAGCATCAGCCCGCCGGGAACCTTCTCGACGCAGGCTTTGATGGGCACAGCCACGGGGACCTCCGAACCGCGATGTGCGAATGAACATCAGGTGAGGGGGACCGTAGCCGTGGGAAGACGGCAGGTCAATGGGTGTCCACGGGGACTGCTCTGGGCCTCGACCGCTACATGTGTCCGCTATTGCGGCGCCTGGGAGGTAGGGGAAGTGGGGTAATGTTCATGTGAACAGAAGCTGTTGGGGGGTAGCCGCTGGGCCGGCCGCCTTCCGCGGCGCAGGAGGAAGGGAGCCGGATAGCGTTACGGGCGTGGCTCAGGACGAGGTGGGAACGGTGCACAACTCCCGGCAGAGGGACATCCTCCGGGCGCTGCAAGAGCGTCGGCAGGTCGATGTCAACGAGCTCGCGGAGCGCTTCGGCGTGTCCGGCATGACGATCCGTCGAGACCTTGCCGAACTCGACCAGGCAGGACTGCTGGACCGTGTGCACGGCGGCGCGGTGCCCCGCAGAGCCCCCGCCTACGGCTCCCGCTCGTCGACGAGGACGCCGGAGAAGACGAGGATCGCGCGCGCCGTGGCGAATCTGGTCGGGCCGGGGGCCGCAGTCGGCATCGACACCGGCACCACCTGCTCCGCCGTCGCGGCGCAGCTGGCCCACCGCAGCGATCTGACGGTGATCACCAACTCGATCCATGCGGCATTCGAACTCCGCGAAACACGAAGCCGCGTGCTGGTGCTCGGCGGGCTCATGACACCCGAGCTCAGCCTGGTCGCCCCCACCGCCGCGCAGGAACGGCCCCGGGTCCACCTGGATCTGCTGATCCTCGGCTGCGGCGGTCTGTCGGTCGACCGGGGCGTCACCTACTTCGACCCGGCCGAGGTCGAGGTGCGGCGCACGCTCGCGGATCGCGCCGACCGTGTCCTGGTCGCGGCCGACCACAGCAAGTTCGACCGCAAGAAGGCAATGGCTCTCGGAGACCTGTCGGTCATCGACACGCTCGTCACCGACCGGACGCCCCCCGCCGACCTGGCGGCAGCGATCTCGGAGGTCGTCGTCGCCCCCTGAGCGGGAGGTGTCCTCTCCTCGGAAGACCCGTCTCCAGGCACCCTTGGCCGCCACGGAGACCTCGGGCCTGCACGACCGCCCCAGCACTCCACAGCACCAGCCCACACGGACATCGGGCCAGACCGTGGCCCGCATCGAGTCGATGCGCCGCGAGTACACATGGCCAGCGGCCCGCATCGCCTACGAGTTGCCAGCTGACGGCACGGCGATCAGCCGCCGCACCGTCGTCCGCCCCCTGCACCAGTTCGGGCTGCACCGCCGCCGCTTCACCGACCCCGACGGCGGCACCCACCGCACACCCTCTCTGAAGCAGCCACAGCGGCGGTGATGAAGGAGGCGACCAAGCGGCGGCGGTCATTCTGCGACCATGCGAGGACGAGTTCGCTGTTGGGGGCATCGGTCACGGGCCGGTAGACGAGGTCGGGGTGCATGGGCTGGGCCAGCGAGCGGGGCAAGATCGCGATGGTGCGTCCCAGCCTGATCATGTGCAGGGCTTCGGCTGCGTCCGTGATCTCGGGCCCCGGCCCGGCCTCGGGTGCTCCGGTCCAGCGCACGCCTTTCCAGCGTGGCAGTGTTTCCCGGGCGAGGTCGGCGAGAGTGACCTGTGCGCGAGAGGCGAGCCGGTGGCCCGGCGGCAGGATCGCGACACGCCCTTCGACCAGCAGGGTTTCGTGGTCCAGGCCGGTCATGTCGTCGAACGGCGCGTATAGCAGGGCAACATCGGCGCGGCCGTCGCGGACGTAATCGGCGCGGTCGGTGGCTCCGCCGAAGAGGATGTCCACCTGGCGGGCGTCGGGCTGGCCGGCGTAGGCGGCCAAGATGCCGGACAGCAGGTTTGCGTCACCGCCGGGTTTGATCACCAGGCGCAGGCGGGCCTGCTGATCACCGGCCCGGCGGACCTTCTCGGCAGCCGCGCTGACAGCGTTGAGTGCGTGCCGGCCATGGTGCAGGAGTGCCTCGCCGGCGGGGGTGAGGGCGACGTGCCTGCTGGAGCGCTCCAGCAGCTTCACTCCGAGCCGGGACTCCAGGCGTCGGATCGCTTTGGACAGGGCCGGCTGCGCGATCGCCAGGCAGGCCGCGGCGCGACCGAAGTGCAGTTCCTCGGCCACGGCGACGAAGTACTCCAGCTCGCGGGTCTCCAGCTCGGCCATGCCGAAAGACTATCGGCTGATCCATTCCCGTCAGGCATTGAATGAGAACGGATAGATCTTGGACGAGCGCGAAAAACGCCTGTTCTGTGGAGGCATGATCCACCACACGATGATCGTCGCGTTCGACAATCCGATTCCCGCGAGTGAGCTGGACCAGTACCTCAAGGAGTTCGAGGAGCTCGTGACAGGCTCCGGTCTGGTCGAGTCGGTCGCGGCCCGGCACCACATCCGCGTCCCGGGCGACGACCACGCCCCGGTGGCCACCGCCAGCGCCATCCTGCAACTGAGCCTGACCGACCTCGATGCCCTGAACGCAACCTTCACCATGCCCGGGGCAGTCGACCTCATCAAGCGCTGGCAGGGCCGCCACCCGTACAAGGTGGTCTGGGCCAACCACGAGCCGCTGGCGTGAGCAGCTACGCCGGCAAGGCCGGTCTGGTCACCGGTGCCGGCAGCGGAATCGGGCACGCCGCCGCGCCCGAGTTCGCCCGGCGCGGAGCCGCGGTCGCTGTACTCGACCTGGACCCCACCCGTGCCCAGCTCCTTGACCTCGCCGCCCGCCTGGCTGCCATGGACGCAGCCGGGCAGGACACGGCCCTACTCAGCCTGAACCCACCCGGGGTGCAGCCCTACAAGCCGGCCGATGCGGTCAATCCGGCCCGCGACTTCAACAACGAGCTCGCCCGGATCGTCCGCGACCACCCGAGCCGCTTCGGTAGACATGCCTTTGGTCTCTGGCCGACTGAAGGAAGCGTTGGAGCGCGCGAAGACGCGCCGCATGGTGGCCGTTGATGTCGCATCGGAGCTCCACCTCCCTCGGAAGGCGCGGAAGGCTGAGCGGAAGAGGAAGGAAGACGTGGTGCCGTGGACCCCGGGAGACCCCGGGCGAGGTGCGGGTGTTCGTTGCCGCTGCCCGCGACCAGGACCGCAGGCGGTACTTCGCGCCTCTCCTGCTCTCCCTGATGGGGCTCCGTCCGGCGGAGGTGTGCCATGTGGCGAGGTGGCCTCGGTCGCGTACGTCTGTACGATACCCGGGCCGCGTCCCTGACTTCGTGCCTGGCTTCGTGCGTGACTTGGCTTGCCAATAAGCGCGCGCCGGATCACATCCTCGCCCGGTGGGCGGGTCACACGAACGTCGGGACGGCGAAGACGCGGTACGTGCGGCCGGACGTGGAGGATCTGCGCCCGGCGGCGGAAGCTTGGGGCGGACTCGTGGAGGCCCAAACCCCTCTGACGTGAGATTCTGCGAGATATGGGAGCGTGAGCGGGTGAGCTACACGACCGCGAAGACCCTGCAGCACCGCCTTGACGGGCCAGAACACGCCCCCCTACTTGTCCTTGGCCCGGCGCTCGGTACCACATGGCACATGTGGGACCGGCAGATCCCGGAGCTCACCCGGAACTGGCGGGTGCTCCGCTTCGACCTGCCGGGACACGGCGGTTCGCCGGCCTACTCGGCCGACTCCGCCGACGCCTTCGCCGAGCGGCTGCTGGCCACCCTCGACACGCTGGGCATCGAGCGCTTCGGCTACGCGGGCTGCGCCCTCGGCGGCGCGATCGGCGTCCAGCTCGCTCTGCGCGCGCCCCAGCGGGTCACCTCGCTGGCGCTGATCTCCTCCTCGCCGCGCTTCGCCACCCCCGACAGCTGGCGGCAGCGCGGCGTCGTCATCCGCACGAACGGGCTCGATCCGATCGCCCGCACCACACCGGAACACTGGTTCACCTCCACCTTCGCCGCCGCGCAGCCGGCCATCGTCGAGTGGGCCGTCCAGATGGTGCGCACCACCGACCCCGGCTGCTACATCGCCGCCTGCGAGGCGCTGGCCTCCTTCGACGCGAAGGCGTCCCTGGACCGGATAGGCGTCGGCACGCTCGTCGTCGCCGGGGCCGAGGACCAGGTCACCCCGCCCGCCGAGGCCCGTGCGCTGGTCGCCGGCATCCCCGACGCGCGACTGGCCATCGTGCCCGGCGCCTCCCACCTGACGCCCGTCGAGCAGCCCGGCGCCGTCACCGACCTGCTCATCCGGCACTTCACCACCACCTGGCAGGAGTCGGCGGCGGGGCCGCCCGCGCCCGCTCCCGTCATCTCGCCCGTGCCGCCGCAGGCCTCGGCCGTGGCCGAGCTGGAGTCCGCGCAGGCCGCCGCGGCGCGCACCGATGCCTACGACGCGGGCATGAAGGTCCGCCGCGAGGTGCTCGGCGACGCGCACGTCGACCGCGCGACGGAGAACTCCGACGCCTTCACGGACGACTTCCAGCACTTCGTGACCCGCTACGCCTGGGGCGAGGTGTGGACGCGGACCGGCATCGACCGCCGCACCCGCTCGGTGATCACCCTCACCGCCCTGGTGGCCCGCGGCCACCTTGACGAGCTCGGCTTCCACACCCGTGCCGCGCTGCGCAACGGGCTGACCCCCGACGAGATCAAGGAAGTGCTCCTCCAGACGGCCGTCTACTGCGGTGTGCCCGCGGCCAACTCGGCCTTCGCCGTCGCACAGCGCGTCATCCGCGAGGAGACCACGCCGGAGGATCGCCGGGACGCGGGCGCTCCCGTCGAAGGAGAATGAGGCCCATGGGAATCGACACGAACGACGCCCCGCTGGGACTCACCAAGCAGGGCCACGCCTGCGTCCGCCTGCACAAGGAGGGACGCACCCTCGTCATCGACCCGGGTGGCTTCAGCGAGCAGGAGGCCGCACTCGGCGCCGACGCGCTGCTGGTCACCCACGAGCACCCCGACCACTTCGACGAGCTGCGGCTGCGGGCCGCCATGGAGGACAATCCGGAGGCTCAGATCTGGACGCTGCGCAGCGTCGCCGACCAGATCTCCGGTGCCTTCCCCGGGCGCGTCCACGCCGTGGGCCACGGGGACACCTTCGAGGCCGCGGGCTTCCGGATCGAGGTCCACGGCGAGCTGCACGCCGTCATCCACCCCGACATCCCCCGGGTCACCAACATCGGCTTCGTCGTGGACGGCCTGGTCTTCCATCCCGGCGACGCGCTCACCGTTCCCGCGCGCCCGGTGCACACGCTCCTGCTGCCGGTGCACGCCCCCTGGAACAAGTACTCCGAGGTTCTCGACTACGTCCGCGCCGTCGGCCCGACGCAGGTCTACGACATCCACGACGGGCTCCTCAACGACAACGGCCTCGCCCTCTTCGGGCGGATGCTGGGCGCGGGCGGGCCCGGAACGGGTGGCGCGGCCCACGCTCACCTCGATCCCGGGGAGCGTGTCTCACTGGCGCGGTAGCCTGCATTCTCCGGGGGAGCACCCCCGTAGCCCCGACGGAGTCTGCATGCGTATCGCCACCTGGAACGTCAATTCGATAACAGCCCGCCTGCCGCGCCTCACCCAGTGGCTGGAGACGGCTCAGCCCGACGTGCTCTGCCTGCAGGAGCTCAAGGTGTCCGACGACGCCTTCCCGCAGCAGGAGCTGCGCGCGCTCGGATACGAGTCGGTCGTCAGCGCCCAGGGCCGGTGGAACGGGGTCGCGGTCCTCTCCCGTGTCGGTATCGAGGACCCGGCCCTCAGCCTGCCCGGCGCGCCCGAGTGGGAGGGCACCGTCGAGGCCCGCGCCGCGGCCGCCACCTGCGGCGGCGTACGGGTGTGGTCCCTCTACGTGCCCAACGGGCGTGAGATCGGTCACCCCCACTACGAGTACAAGCTGCAGTGGCTCGCGGCGCTGCGGGACACGGCGGAGAAGTTCGCCTCCGCCTCGACGCCCTTCGCGGTCCTCGGCGATTTCAACATCGCGCCGACCGACGAGGATGTCCACGACATCGCGCAGTTCGAGGCCTCCACCCACGTGACCTCCCGGGAGCGCGAGGCGCTCGCCGCGCTGGAGGCCGCGGGGGTCTCGGATGTCTACCCCCGGCCGCTCAAGTACGACGTGCCCTTCACCTACTGGGATTACCGGCAGTTGTGCTTTCCCAAGAACCGGGGCATGCGGATTGATCTCGTGTACGGGAACGAGGCGTTCGTGACCGGGGTCTCCGACGCGTACGTGGACCGTGAGGCGCGCAAGGGCAAGGGCGCCTCGGACCACGCGCCCGTGGTGGTCGACCTCGACCTGTAGGGGCGCTCCGGTCCGGCCGCCGCTCCCGCCGGGGCTCCGCCCCCTCTTTCCGGAGGCGGGGCCCCGGGGGAGSGGCCCCCGGGGGAGGGGCGGGGTCTCACCCCGTGAGGGCCCGGAGGTCGATCGACTCGCCGAGGGCCTTCAGTCCCGCGTCACCGGGGTGCAGATGGTCCCCCGAGTCGTACGCGGGGAGCATCCGCGCGGGATGCCCGGGGTCCCTCACGACCTTGTCGAAGTCGAGCACGGCGTCGAAGTAGCCGCCGCTCTCCCGCACGAAGGCGTTCACCTTCTGGCGCCGTGCGTCGACATCCGCCGTGCAGTCCTTGTAGCCCTCACAGGGCGTGATCGTGGCGGCGACGACCCGCAGCCCCCGCGCGCGGGCGCGGGAGGCGATGGCCCGCATTCCGGTGATGACTTCCTCGGCGGTGGCGCCCCACCGCACGTCGTTGATGCCTTCGAACAGCACGACCGTGCGCGCGTTGGTCTGGGCGAGGACGTCCCGCTCCAGGCGGTGCTGGGCGCTCACGCCCGCCGTGTCGGTGCTGATGCCGTCGCCCGGGTAGCGGTCGCTGGCGACGCGGTTCGCGGAGATGCCGTGGTTGAGGACGCCGAGGCGCGGCACCGCGTTCTGGTCGTGCTGGTGCAGCAGCCGGTCGGCCAGCACGTCGGGCCAGCGCCGGTTGGCGCCTTGTGTGGAGCGGACGCCGTCGGTGATGGAGTCGCCGAGGGCGACGATGGAGCCGGGGCCGCCCTGGACGTCGACGCCCGTCAGGAAGGGCCACATCGACAGGGAGCGGGTGAAGGCGCCGCCGGCGGTGTCGCCGGTTCGGTTTCCGCTGCCGCCTTCGCTCAGGTAGGAGCGCTGGAGGGCCTTGCTGTGTACGGGCGCGGCGCTGACCGGCTCCGGCAGGTGGATGCTGACCAGCAGGTTCGAGTCCTGGGGAACGTCGAATCCGACGGGGTCGCTGACGGCGCGGGCGCCCGCGGGGATGCGGGTTCCGGCGCGTCCGCCGTCGAAGGTCAGCGGTACGGGCCGGCCCTTCGCCGTGGCACCGTCCTGCTGGACGGCGAGGGAGGCGTGGCCGATGCGTACGGGCTGGGCCGCGAAGGTGTTCTCCAGCCTGATGCGGGCCTTCGGCCCGCCGACCGAGGTGTGGACGACCAGCCGCAGTGTCTGGTCCTGCCACAGCCCGACCCCGGTGTAGCCGCCGGTGCTCGCGGCCCAGGTGCCGGTCCATCCGGTGCTCTCGGGGCGGGGGGCGATGTCGAAGACGTGCAGGTCGGCGCCGGTGCCCGGGTCCTTGGGAAGGGTGACGGAGGCGAGGGTGCGGCCACGTTCGAGGGGCACCGTCACGGCGTAGATCCTGGCCTTTTCGCCCACCTGGTCGCCCTGCCGGGTGTTGAGGTGGGGGAGTGCGACGGCTTTGGTGGCGAGGGGGCCGCCGCGCCAGTCGCCGGCCGTGAGGGTGTAGTGGCTGCGGGAGCCGTCCCGGTAGTGGAGGGTGCCTTCGCCGCTGACGGTGTCGCCGGGGCCGTGCGGCGAGGTGGCGGCCACCAGGAAGGAGAGCGCGTTGCCGCGGCCTTCGACCCGTACCCGCTGGCCGTCGGCGCGTACGTTGTCCGGGCGGCCCGGGGCGCGGTCGGGCCAGCGCAACGGCGCGGCATCCAGGTCGAGCCGGGCCCCGGGGGACCATCCGGCGGCCTTGAGATCCTGCGCGGACAGGGAGCGGCCGGCGCCGTCGAAGTCGGCGGCGTCCGGTTTGGCGTCGTCGCTGACGGCGCGGTTGTCGTAGAGCTTTTCCAGGGGGAGCGGTCGCTTGGCCGGTGCGGCGGCCCGGTCCGCCGTGGCGGGGGTCTGTGCTGTCGCGGTGGCGGTCAGCGCCGGTGCCGTGGCGGTCGCGGCGGCGAGCAGGACGGTGAGGGATCTGATCCAGGTACGTCTGCGCACGTGTTGCCCTCTCGTGGGACTCCAGCAGCGTGGTGTGCACTTCGGATTCGACCGAGGCGGGGTGAAGTTAGGGAGGCCCTGACGCGGCGTCAAGGTGTCCTTCGGCCCAACCGGGTGGGCTCGTCGCACCGCGCGCCTATGGTGCCCGGGGCCGTGAGAATGCCACGCTGTCAGGCATGCACTTCCCCTTTCTGGACAACTGGCGCAAGCCCCACCCGGATGCCGAAGGGGCGGCGGCGACGGACGAGCTGTCGGGCGACCAGACGAGCGCGGCGCAGCTTCTGTCCGAATGCGAACTGCTGCGCGAACAGGCGGGCGCCGCCGGGGTCGAACTGGACGACACGGTCGAGTCGTTGAGCGCGCTTGACCAGCTTCTGCCGCACTGGCGCGACGACCCGGAGGTCACCCCCTGGCTGGGTGCCGACGCGGGGCTCTACCTGGGAACGGTGATGGTGCGTTCGGTGCCGGGCGCCCGCTGGGTGCGCTGGCCCGACGGGCAGCCGGTGGTGCGGCTCCCGTCCGGACGGGAGGTCGACGTGCTCGCGGAGGGCGCCACCTGGGCGGAGACGGGTTCGCCCGAGCTGTCCCAGGCGTACGCGGAGGTCAGCGAGGACTGACCGGCCGCCGCCGGGACCCTCCGCTGGAGGGCCCGGCATCGGGAGGGACGAGACGCGAGAGGCCACCCTCCCTGTTGTAAACCCTTACTGCGTGTCATCCCGGTAGTGACCCATTCAGCCCGATAGTTTCCCTTCCCTATGGAATCGCTGCCTCTGGAACCGCTGATCGAGCTGCGTGGGGTCAACAAGCACTACGGCACACTGCACGTGCTCAAGGACATCGACCTCACCGTGGGCCGCGGTGAGGTCGTGGTCGTGATCGGCCCCTCCGGCTCGGGCAAGTCCACGCTGTGCCGCACCATCAACCGCCTGGAGACCGTCGGTTCCGGCACCATCACCCTGGCGGGCCGCCCCCTCCCGGCGGAGGGCAGGGAGCTGGCCAGGCTGCGCACCGAAGTCGGCATGGTGTTCCAGTCCTTCAACCTCTTCGCGCACAAGACGGTGCTGGCCAACGTGGCGCTCGCCCCCGTCAAGGTGCGCGGCAGGAAGAGGGACGAGGCCGAGCACCGCGCCCGCGAACTCCTGCACCGGGTCGGCTTGCTCGAACACGCGCGGAAGTACCCGGCCCAGCTCTCCGGCGGCCAGCAGCAGCGGGTGGCCATCGCCCGGGCCCTGGCCATGGAGCCCCAGGCGCTGCTGTTCGACGAGCCGACCTCCGCGCTCGACCCGGAGATGATCAGCGAGGTGCTGGAGGTCATGCAGCAGCTGGCCCGGGAGGGCATGACGATGGTCGTCGTCACCCACGAGATGGGGTTCGCCCGCTCGGCCGCCAACCGCGTGGTGTTCATGGCCGACGGACAGATCGTCGAGGACCGCACCCCGGAGGAGTTCTTCACCGCGCCGCGCAGCGAGCGCGCCAAGGACTTCCTCTCCAAGATCCTCAAGCACTGAGAGGCGGCCCCTCGTGCCTGCGCACACCCCCGTCTTCCGGCGCCGCGGCCCGCTCCCGCACCCACCCGCGCGCCCGCACCTCCGCCCGCGCCCTGGCAGGCACCCGGGCCCGCGCGGGGGTCCGCGCGGGGGCCCGCGCTGGTGCCGCGTCCTCGGCGCCGTCACCCCGTTCATGGCCGACGGACAGATCGTCGAGGACCGCACCCCGGAGGAGTTCTTCAC
>NZ_JASKYT010000609.1:0-2468 GCF_041028275.1 Streptomyces sp. PU-14G | reverse complement strand
CGACTACACCACGGCCGGGATGACGCCGCGGGACGTGCCCTCGCACCTGCCGCCCGGCCGCGCTCTGCGGCCGGGCGACGACGGGGTGCTGGTCAGCCAGATCGCGCTGCTGGACCCCGACCCCGCCGGGCAGGCCCAGGTCGGCGCGGTCCGCCGTATCGCCGAGCGCGCCGCCGCCACGTACGGCCGGCCCTCGCCCGCCCTCCGGCCGATGCGCGTGGACGCGCTCCCGGCCCGCGCCACGACGGCCGAGGCGCTGGCGCTGGAGCCGGAGTTCGCTCCGCCGGGCGGGCTGTGGGCGCTGGTGGGCGTGGGCGGGGACGAGCTCGCTCCGGTCGGCGTCGACCTCGCGCAGCACGGCCCGGGCTTCGTCATCGCGGGGCCACCCAAGTCGGGGCGCTCCACGTCCGTGTGCGCGGCGGCCCGCTCGCTGCTGCGCGCCGGGGTGCCCCTCGTCCTCGTCACCCCGAAACGCTCCCCGCTGCGCGACCTGGAGGGCGAGGCCGGTGTGGTCGGTGGGGTGTGGGAGACGGCGGAGTCCGCCCCGCTGCAGGAACTCCTGGACCAGGCGCAGGAGCGCGGGCGCTACGCGGTGATCGTCGACGACGCCGAGCTGGTGTACGACACGCCCGCCGACTCCGTCCTGGAGACGGTCGTGCGCGGCGGCGTCGACGGCGGCCACGGACTGGTGGCGGCCGGCACGACGGACTCACTGACCTCGCAGTACCGGGGGTTCGTCAAGGAGGCGCGGCGGGCGCGCAGCGGTCTGCTGTTGTCGCCGCAGAACAACGCGGAGGGCGAGCTGTTCAACATCCGGCTGCCCCGCGCCGCGGCCTCCGGTGTGGCGGGTCGCGGGCTGCTGGTCCTCAGCGGCGGCATGATGCCGGTCCAGGCGGTCACGGACGGATGAGCGGCCCCGGGGCCCGCACGCCGGTGCGGGCCCCCGGGGGCAGGCACACCGAGGCGCCCCCCCGGGGGGGGAGGCACACCGGGGCGGGCGTCCCGGGCGGCCTCCCGCTGGTGCGGGGCCCCGGCTCCGCACGGCTGCGGGCCGCAGCCGAGTCGGCTGCGGCCCGCAGGAGCCGGCACGGTGGCCGGTGGGTCAGTTGGTGGCGTGGTCGATGTTGTCCGCGTTGGTACGCGCGGCCCGGCCGGCGTCCCGCAGCGTCTCCACGAAGCGGTCGAAGGTCGGCTTGAGGCTCTCCCACTCGGAGCGGAACTGCTGGGCCTTGCCGCCGGTCCAGTAGCCCCCGCTGTCGTTGCACGCCGTCTGCAGGCTGGTGATCAGCCCCTGCAACTGGTTCGCGTCGCCGTCGAACTTCCCCGCCAGTTCACGCAGCCGCGCCAGGTCGGCACCGTTCATTCCCATTGGGAACCCTCCCCGTTATCCGGTGATGACACGTCTTGCCGACGGTAACGCACATCACCCCGGCTCGGGCACCGTTCGTGTCACAGCGCGTCAACAGCACCGTCACCGCTCGCCGCGCGAGCCGGGCGGGACGGTGATCTGGTGCTCAACAGCGCCGTGCGACACAGTGGTTGACCCCATGAGGTCTCACAGGAGTGACGCATGAGCCATCAGATCCCCCCGGGCACCGCGACACGGCCGCACACCGCGCGGCTGTACGACTTCTACCTGGGAGGCAAGACCAACTACAGCCCGGACCGGGAAGTGGCGGTCGAGGGACTGAAGCTCTTCCCCAACGCGATGATCGCCGCCCGTCAGAACCGGGCCTTCATGCACCGCGTGGTACGCCACCTGGCGCGGGAGCGCGGCATCCGGCAGTTCCTCGACATCGGCACCGGCATCCCCACCGCCCCCAACCTGCACCAGGTGGCCCAGCAGGAACAGCCCACCGCCCGCGTCGTCTACTCCGACAACGACCCCATCGTGCTCGCCCACGCGCGCGCCCTGATGACCAGTACCCCCGAGGGGGCCACCGAGTACGTGGAGGCGGACGTCCGCAAGCCCGAGGCCATCCTGGAACGCGCCCGGGAGACCCTGGACTTCTCCGAGCCCGTCGCGCTGACCGTGATCGCCCTCTTCCACTTCATCGAGGACACCGACGAGCCGCACGCTCTCGTCCGCCGTCTGCTGGAGGAGTTCCCCTCGGGCAGCGCCCTCGCCCTCTCGCACGCCACCGAGGACTTCGACCCCGAGGGCATGCGCCTGATCGCCGACAGATACCGGCAGGCGAACATGCGTGTGCGGCTGCGCGGCCACCAAGAGGTCACCGGGTTCTTCGACGGCCTGGAACTGGTCGAACCCGGCCTGACCGCCACCTGCGACTGGCGGCTCGACCTGGACACCGACGACGTACCGCAACTCCCCGGCATGGTCAGCCCCGCCGAGGCCGGAGTATGGGCGGGCCTGGGCATCAAACCGTAGCGGCGGGGSTGRSSRTGCCGGGGAGTTGCGGTACGTCGTCGGTGTCCAGGTCGAGCCGCCAGTCGCAGGTGGCGGTCAG
>NZ_JASKYT010000608.1:0-3085 GCF_041028275.1 Streptomyces sp. PU-14G | reverse complement strand
CAAGAACTTCCACTGGAGCACCGCCGACCAGACCAAGGTCGTCAAGTCGATGACCATCGACAAGATGGACACCGACGAGGCCGCCGCCAAGTGGGTCGAGCAGAACCCCGACAAGTGGAAGAAGTGGATGCCCAAGTGAGGCACCGCCGCCGACGAGGCCGCCGCCAAGTGGGTCGAGCAGAACCCCGACAAGTGGAAGAAGTGGATGCCCAAGTGAGGCACCGCCGCCACCGCTGCCGGTAGCCCCTCCGCCCCCGTGACGCCCGTTGTCACGGGGGCGGACGCCTCTTCGGGCACCCGCCGCTGSGGCAGAATTSCCCGCACCCGCCCCCGCCTCACCGCCAGGGAGCGGCGGCACCCGCGGTCCGCGGACGGCACCGGGCCCCGCGGAAGGGACGGCGCCCCTGGATACCCGTCGTGCTCGCCACCGGATGCGTCGCCGTCCTCGTCGCCGTGGCACTCTCCGGTACGGACGTGGCCACCGACGGCACCGGCGAGGTGCGGATACCCGGCGGCGGCCTCACCACCCTGCTGCGCTCGGTGCTGTTCGCCGCGCTGTGCGTGCAACTCGGCGAGGTGGCCGGGCGGCGGCTGGCCCGCGACGTCTCCCGCTCCTTGCCCGGCACCCCGGCACACGGGCCGCGGCAGCCACCCGAATGGGCTGCCGGGGCGGCCCTCGCGGGCATGGTCGCCGCTCTCGCGCTCGCCTCCATGGCCGCCGCAGGCGACGGCCGCCTTGCCGCCGGGCTCCCCGAACTCAGCGAGATCTACGCGACCCGCGAGGGGCTGCTCGCCTTCTGCGAGGCCAACGGCTTCCTGCTCGCCGCCCTGTGTGTCTTCCTCCGGCGGCCCGCCTGGGCCGCCGCGCCGCTCGCCGGAGTCGTCGTCGGGGAGGCGCTGCGCGCCCACCCCGAGGACCACACCCAGGCCGTCGGCGTCGGCCTCACCCTCCTCCACCTCACCAGCACCGTGCTGTGGACCGGCGGCCTCGTCCAGGCGCTGCGCACCATGCGCGCCTGGCACGGCGAACCCGGCGCGGCGCGCGCCCTGTTGGCCGCCTACGCCCGGCGGGCCTTCTGGCTGTTCGTCGCCCTGTGCGCGACGGGAACGGCCAGCACGCTGCGCAAGCTCCCCTCCGCCGAGGCCGCCGCCTCCTCGGCCTGGGGCAGGACACTGCTGGTCAAGCTGGCCGTCGTGGGAGCCGTCGCCCTGTGCGCGCTCGTCGCCCGGCGCGTGCTGATGCGGGACCGCACGCCGCTGACCTACGGGCAGGTGTGGCGCCCCACCGCGTGGGAACTGGCCGCGCTCGGCGCGGTGCTCGTCCTCTCAGCCCTGCTGACCACCGCCCCCGCGCCCCGGGCCGACTGACGAGGGGCGCGACAGGTCACAGGAGCCGGCCCGCGCGCAGTTCGGCCGCCATCGTCCGCACCCCCTCAGCCGCCCGCGCGGCGAGCCCCCCACCGAAGGTGACGCGGCCGACCCCGGCCCCGGCGAGCTCGGCGAGACCCGGCCCGCCGGCGCGGGCCAGGCCGTTGACGGGAACGCCCAGTTCGCGGGCGAGGACCGCCAGGTCCGCGGGCGGCGCCCCGATCGGGTACACCCCGTCGGCGCCGGCGGCCACGTACGCGCGCCCCCGCCGCAACGCCTCCGCCAGCGGGTCGGCGACACCCCGCAGGTGGGCGTCCACGCGGGCGTTGAGGAAGGGTCCTGGGCCGAGGGCTTCCCGTACGGCGGCCAGAAAGTCCGCCTGCGCCTCGGCGTCCACGAGGTGCCCGCCCGACGAGTCCTCCAGGTTGCACCCGACGGCGCCCGCGGCGTGGAGCCGCTCGGCGAGCTCGGCCGGCGCCAGCCCGTACCCCCTCTCGACGTCCGCGGTGACGGGCACGTCGTCGGCGCTGACGGCCCGCGTGACGCGGGCGATCGCGGCGAACATCTCATCGGCCGGGCACTGCCCGTCGGCGTAACCCAGGGACGCCGAGACGCCCGCGCTCGGCGTCGCGAGAGCGGGGAAACCCGCGTCGGTGAAGGCGCGGGCGCTGGCCGCGTCCCAGGGCCCCGGCAACACCAGCGGGTCGCCGGGCGCCCTACCGTGGTGCAGCGCGCGCAGCCTCTTCGCTGCGTCCATCAGGAGGCGCTCGCTTCGAGGCTCTTGGGGGTCTCCCGGATCGCCACGTTGAACCGGTTCCAGGCGTTGATCGCGACGATCTGCCCGAGGAGCGCGGCCATCTCCGCCTCGCCGAAGTGGGCGGCGGCCCGCGCGTAGACCTCGTCGGGGACGAATCCGTCCGTCAGTTCGGTGACCGCCTCGGTGAGGGCGAGTGCGGCACGCTCCCGCTCGGTGAACAGGCCGCCCGCCTCCTCCCAGGAGGCCAGCAGATCGATCCGCAGCTGCCGCTCGCCCTTCTCGCGGGCCTCGGCCACGTGCATGTCCAGGCAGAAGGCGCAGCGGTTGATCTGCGAGGCGCGGATCTTGACCAGCTCGGCGACCACCGGGTCCAGGCCCGCGGCGGACGCGGCCTGCTGGAAGCCGGACATGCCCTTCATCAGTTGCGGTGCGGTCTGCCAGATGTTCATACGCCGTGTCGTCATGCCCCCGAGCCTAGGCAGCAATGGGCCACGCGTATGGTCCACTTCCATGGCGGATTCGTGGGCCACTTCGCGGGCCACTCCTCCCCGGGCCACTCCTTCCCGGGCCACTCCCTCCCGGGCCACTTCGCGGCCGGTCAGCGGCAGCGACCTCCACCTCGACCTCGCGGTCTGCGGCGGTTCCGGCGCGCGACGCCCCCGTGCCGCCCTGCTGGCCGCCCTGCGGGACGCCGTCCGCACCGGGCGGCTGGCCCCCGGCACCCGGCTGCCGTCCTCCCGGAGCCTGGCCGCGGACCTGGGGCTGGCGCGCAACACCGTGGCGGGCGCCTACGCCGAACTGGTCGCGGAGGGGTGGCTGTCGGCCCGCCAGGGCTCCGGCACCCGCGTCGCCGAACGCGCGGCACCCACACCCCCGAGCCGCCCCCGGGAGCGCCGTACCGGACAAGGGCGCGCCGCGACGTACCGGGCGCGCGAAGACCGCGGGGGTCCGCCCCCGGCG
>NZ_JASKYT010000607.1:0-2480 GCF_041028275.1 Streptomyces sp. PU-14G | reverse complement strand
CCCGCGGTACGCCCGCCACCGCTTCCGCCGCCCCTGACCGCGCCCACCCTGGCGACTCCCTCGCGTCCGTGTTTCCCGCACCCGCTGCCGGTCGGCGCCGCGTACCGCTGACCGACCATGTCCCTGCCATGACGTCGAGGCTCTTCCTGCGGTTCCGTGCCACACCCCGCCCGGCCCGACGCCGTGCGGACGTCGGCGCCCGCCCCGCTGTCCTGCGGCGCGGGTGGGGGCGCAGCGGAGGGCGTGGGATAGCGGTACGACCACCCAAAGGGGGCATAGTCTTCGTGATAGCTTGTAACTGACGGATACCGTTGAGGCCGTTGAGAGCGCGGAAAGGTGCACGCCGATGCCGGACACGGGTACGCAGACCCCCCGCGAGCGGTACCGCGCACAGGTTCGCGGAGAAATCAAAGAACGTGCCTGGGAGCAGATCGCCACGGCCGGAGCGTCCGCGGTCTCCCTCAACGCCATCGCCAAGCAGATGGGCATGAGCGGACCGGCGCTCTACCGGTACTACGCCGGCCGCGACGAACTGATCACCGAACTCGTCAGGGACGCGTATCAGAGCCTCGCCGACACCATCCGCGCCGCCTCCGAAGCCGGCGCCGACGTGACCGCGCTGGCGCACGCCCTACGCCACTGGGCCCTGGAGGACCCCCACCGGTACCTGCTCGTCTACGGCACGCCCATCCCCGGCTACCGCGCTCCCGACGACGTCACCGGCATCGCCTCGCAGATCATGACGGTTCTGCTCGACGCCTTCGCAGCCCGCGCCCCGGAAGGCCCCGCGACGGCGTTCGACACGCACCTCGAAAGCCACCGGCCCTGGGCCGAGGACCACCCCGCACCGTCCACGGTCCTCCACCGGGCCCTCATCTTCTGGACGCGGCTGCACGGCGTCCTGTCCCTGGAAGTCGCCGGCCACTTCGCCGGGATGGCATTCGATCCCGCGTTGCTCTTCGCGGCCGAACTGGATGATCTGCTGACCCAATGATCCACTGACTCACTGACCCACTGACCGGCGGCCGGGTCCGGGGGGCTTGCCCGCTCCCCACCCACCCGGAGCGCCTGGCGTACCGGCCGGCCCGGACCGAGCGCCTCCGGCAGCCGCTCGCGGATCAGCGCCTGCCACCTCTCGCGGGTCAGCGTCTCCGGAGGCCCCCCGGCCGTGCCGTCACCGTTCCGGTCGGCGAGACATCAGTGCCGCTCGGCGAGGAAGTCGCGGTACCAGGCGAGGGTGTCGTCGAGGGTGGTGTCCAGGGCGATGGGCTCGACGCCGAAGGCGTTCTGCATCGCGGTGGAGTCCATGATCTGCGGTTCGGTGTGCTGGTAGAACAGCTCGGCGTAGGAGTCCATGAACGTCTGGTCGAAGGGGCCGAACGGTTCGGGCTCGCTCTTCACGGTGAGGCGCAGGGGCTTCCCGAGCAGCCTTTCCAGCACCTCGAAGACCTCGCGGGTGGTGCGGGCGGGAGCGGTGGGCAGGTGCCAGACGCGGCCGTCACCGTGCGGGTTCTCCCCGAGGGTGGCAAGCCCCGCGGCGACGCTGCGGATGTCGGTGTAGCTGTGCGGCAGGTCGATGTCGCCCAGAGCGGCCACTTCGCCACCGGTCAGGGCCCCGGGGAAGACGGCACCGCCGAGGGTCGAGTTGAGGACGCCCGGGCCGACGAAGTCGGCTGAGCGGCCCAGCACCACACTGGCGCGGCCCTGCCGGTGCGCGGCCAGATACTTCTCGTCCAGGGCGGCCCGCATCCTCCCCTTGGCGGTGGTGGCCCGCCACGGGGTGTCCTCGGTCATGACCTCGCCGTGCGTCTCGCCGTACGGGTAGACGGTGTCCAGGACGACCAGGCGGGCCCCCTCGGCCTCGACGGCTCCAAGGACGGCGTCCTGGATGCCGGGCATCACGTCGACCTGGAGGTGGTAGGCGACGTTGACGCAGTGGTAGACCACCGCTGCGCCCTTGAGGACGGCCCGGGCTCCTTCGACGGTGCCGACATCGCCGCGCAGACGGGTCACGCCGTCGGGGGCGGGGCCGGTGCCGGAGCGGTCGACGAGGTGCACCTGGTGGCCGCGGCGGGCCAGTTCCCCGGCGAGCGTGGTGCCGGCCGGCCCGGCGCCGAGAACAACATGCAGGTCGCCTTCGGTAGCGATCATCTTGGGAAACCTTCCCGCCAGTCCTCCCGGACTCTGCTTGTCCGGCTCACTGGCCGTTAGAGCTTGTAACTAGCGCGACAATGCATCACGCACAAGCGACCCTATAGGAAGGAGGACGACCTGTCACTCGGGGAGCGGCCGGCGCGGTGCGCTGCATGCGAGCCCGTCGGCGCGACAGCACGAGGAAGGGGGTGGGAAAGGCGGTCGCGGGCCCGCGCAGCCGTGGTGCGTCCGGTCCCGGGACCGGGCGCGCAGGAGGCGGGCACCTCAATGGAGCCGGCGCGTCGGTGGGCCGAGAMTCCGAGAAGGTGCGGGCGCACGTGGGGCGG